>NZ_JBSIUV010000012.1:0-65472 GCF_053654515.1 Helicobacter sp. T3_23-1059
TTTTGTATTAAGCGATTTTAGCCATAAGATTTTGTATATTTTACATTTGTAAATTTTAAATATGTAGAATCTGCACCAAGTAAAAAATCAATTTGTGTAGCCTTAAATTTACCTTAACTTGCACTTTGAGAACCTTGAAAAGTAGATAAAAATCGTTTGATAAAATGCCTTACAACAAAAAGCTAAGGACAGCAAAATGAACTCTTTATGGACAAAAAATCTTGCGCTAGAATCTAAATCAAAATCTAAATTAGATTCTAAAAATCTCGCTTTTTTCTATCATTTTTTCTGCCAAAAATGTGTAGTAAAATACTTGGTATTTTTTATTTTTGTTTTTTTTATTAGCCAAATAAGCCAAATATGCGCTGCAAAAGAGTTGCCACTGCTTTTGCCATCTCAAGCCCTCCCAAGCTATATGTTGCCCAAAAAACACTCCACACCAAAATCCACAAAACAGCCCGCTAGCTATTCTCAATGCGCTTCTTGCCACGGAAATAATGGCAATAAACAAGCACCAGGTAGTCGTGGAAATACCACTATCGCAGGACTTCCAAAATATAAAATCATAGGCGATTTGCGTGCGTATAAGCACAAAATCGGCAACAAAGGCGGGACAAATCCTATTATGCAAGAGCAAGCGCAAAATCTAAGCGAGCGCGATATACAAGCCTTAGCCGAATATATCTCAAAGCTACCAAAATCTCGCTAGTAACCCAACAAAAAGCAAGCACAAATGGCACAAATCCGCTTAGATTCTAATGCCTTTAGCCATAATATCCACGCGATTTCAAACGCGCTAAAAAATGGGCTAGATTCTAGTCCAAATATCTCAAACACCACAAAATCTACAAACCTAGCAAGCACCACAAAACCACCAAAACTAGCCCTTGTGATGAAAGATAATGCCTATGGACACGGACTGCTTCAAATCGCTAGCCTTGCAAAAGAAAATAATATTGATTGCGTTTTTGTCAAAAACTACGCAGAAGCTTTGCAAGTGCAACGATTTTTTGCTCACATTACGGTTCTTTATGGTGGCGTGCCTTTTGATGCGCCTAGCAATATTTATGTCTCTATTGCCTCGCTAGATTCTCTAAAAATGCTAGAAAAACAAGCACAAAATCTAGTCGCTAGCAAAACCATTTCAAAAAAAAATACCCCGCTAGGAATCGAGCTAAAATGCAACATAGGAATGAATCGCAACGGAATCCAAGTAAGCAATTTTGGGCAAACACTCACACCAAATCCTGCGCAAAAAAAAGATGAGCTAGATAGCGCATTGAAAATACTAGAAAGGCTAATCAAACAAAACAAAGCCCGACTAATCGGGGTTTTTGCCCATAATGGTTATGGCGATAATGGCGGGGAAAAGGCACAGGATTTTTCTACTTCGCAGGCAAATTTTTATGCAATCAAACAAAGAGTAGCATTATTTTGCAAAAATCAACAAATCCCACTGCCTAGATTTCACTCCCTTAGCACCACAGGGGCTTTGAGAAGCGCGCTTTATGCTAGCACGCAAAAAAATAATACTAGCGATTTTGCTCCACAAAACAAACTGCAAGACAAGCAAAAAACGCAAGAAAATCCTAAACTAAGCGATAGCCTTGTGCGTATCGGTATCGGTGCGTATGGCTACCACACTGCCGAGATTGCGCTAGATATTGTGCTAAAGCCTGTGCTAAGCCTTTGGGCAAACAAAATCTCCACACAGATTTTACAAAAGGGCGAAAAAATCGGCTATGGCGGTGCGACAATCGTATCAAAAAAAGGCGTATTTAGCACTTATGATATTGGCTATGGCGATGGGTTATTTCGGCTGGGGGCAAATATGCCAAAACTACATTGCGCTAGCGGGGAAGAGATTTTACCTGTGATGAGTATGGATTGTTTTAGTTGCGCTAGTCAAAAAGACGAAATCTGCGTGTTTGATGATGCAAGCGAGTTTGCAAGGGTGTTTGATAGCATACCTTATGCGATTTTAACGCACTTATCGCCATTTATCCCGCGTATCATTGTGTAATGTCGCCACAAAAATATCGCCACAAAATCTATGCAAAAAACCAAAAATGCCAAATATATTTAGCTACCAAAATCTAAGAGCGGATTTTCATTTCGCACATTCACAAAGAGATTTTGTAGTAAATGAAATCCCGCTGTATGATTTTAGTGGCAATGGCGAACACCAAATCTTACAAATCCGCAAAAAAGGATTAAGCACTTTTGAGCTAGTCAAAATCCTAAGCACGCATTTTGCCTGCCCATCAAAATCTATCGGCTACGCAGGGCTAAAAGACAAAAACGCCACCACCACGCAATATCTCTCAATCCCAAAAATCTATCTAAAAAACAAAAATATAGAATCTAGCTTTGAAGCAATATCTAAAAAACACGAAATTAAACTCATATCCACAACGCTACATAACAACAAAATCAAACTAGGACATCTAAAAGGAAATCGCTTTTTTGTCCGCCTAAAAAAAGTAACCCCCATAAATGCGAAAAAAATACAATCTAGCTTAAAAATAATGGAACAAAGCGGGTTTGCAAACTTTTTTGGATTTCAGCGATTTGGGATAAATGGCGAAAATTATAAGCTAGGATTTGCGCTAGATAATAAACAAAATCATAATGATTTAACAATAGATTTTAAGGACAATGTATCACAAAACAAAGCCCCAAAAAATAAAAAAATGCAAAATTTTTTGCGCTCAAGTTTGCAAAGCTATTTGTTTAATGAGTGGCTTTGTGTAAGGCTACTTCTAGGGCGGTTTGGGGATTTTGGATTTGCAGATTTTATAAATGCGATAAACCTAAGCGCAAAGCATAATATGACAAAATCTAGCACAAAATCTAATCCTTTAGATTCTCACACTTTGCAAAGCAAGGCATTTGCAAACCTAGCAAATCTATCTAAAAATGATTTAGGCAAAATCTATAAAGCATTGCAAAGCCAAAAAATGCCTTTTAAACTTTTAGATGGCGATATTTGCTCTCACTATCCACACGGGAGATTTTTTTGTATAGAAAAGCTAGATTTTAGCGAGGTAGCGCGATTTGAAACAAACGAGATTTCGCCCACAGGTGCATTGCAAGGGGAAAATCTAAAAACCTCAAAACACATAGCGCATTTGTGTGAATCGCCATTTTTAGAAATAGCCACAAAAAGTAGCGGAGCTAGGCGATATGCGTGGGTGTGGGCTAAAGAGTGCGAATCTATCTACAAAGATGGCGAAGCGCAAATGGAACTACATTTTAGCCTGCCAAGCGGGGCGTATGCTACGACAATGATTGAGCAAATCGCTGGCAAAAGCTTAACCAAAATCTAAATTTATAAACTAATCTAAAGATTTATGCTTTTATGCTTTTTTAATTTTGCATTTTTTTTAAATGCGCGTTTTTTAGCTTTTTTTGCGCAACTTTATAAACACATTTGTATAAATCACATTTACCAACATTCATAAAAACGCATTAAAAACACAGCATTTTCATAAAAATCCACAAGATCTACATAAAAAATAAAAAGAAAATACACTCTTTTTGTCGCTTTTTTGTCGTAAATGTCAATTTTTAGTGCATTTTTGCGCGGTGGATTCTCAAGTTAATACTCTTTTTAATAAAAAATTGGTAAAATTTCTTTTAATCTTTAGCAAAAAAAGTAGCAAAAAAGCGTTATCCAAAAAACAAAAAAGCGCGTTTTTGAATAACAAAACTAAAGACAAACATCTTAAAAAAAGGAGCAAAAATGGGAGATAATATGCTAGAAATCAGGTGGCATTCTCGCGCTGGGCAGGGTGCTGTAACGGGTGCAAAAGGGCTAGCAGATGTCTTTGCTAGCACGGGCAAAGAAGTCCAAGCCTTTGCACTATATGGCTCGGCAAAGCGTGGTGCGGCGATGAGTGCGTATGATAGAATCGATGATAGCCCAATCCTAAACCACGAAAAATATATGGAGCCAGATTATGTGCTTGTGATTGACCCCGGAATCGTCTTTATCACCGATATTTGCGCCAACGACAAGCCAAGCACCAAATACATTATCACCACGCATTTAAGCAAAGATGAGCTCGTGGCAAAAAAGCCCGAGCTAGCAGGCAAAGAACTCTATGTGCTAGATTGTATCAAAATCGCGCTTAACACCATCGGCAAGCCTATCCCAAATACGCCAATGCTAGGGGCTTTTATCAAAATCTCGCAAAGCCTAGAACTAGAGTATTTCAAAAAGGCTTTCACAAAGGTGCTTGGCAAGAAGCTCCCACAAAATATCATTGACGCAAATATGAGCGCGATTGAGCAGGCGTATAACGCGGTAAAGTAGCGACAAGAGTAGCAAAAAGAAGCAGCGCAAAATCGCTACTAGATTTTGCACATTTTAAAATTTAAACAACAAATTCAACAACAAGGAGGCGTAGATGAAAGATTGGACGCAACTAGAAATGGGCTCGGTGCTTTTTCCATTCGCCGAAGATGGCAGAGAAGCACTAAGAGAGCATAATAACGAGCGAAGCTATACCAAAGAGAGTTCCTATGGCACGAGCGTGGCGCATTGGCGCGTGGATAAGCCCGTGCATAATATGGATATTTGCATAAATTGCTTTAATTGCTGGGTATATTGCCCTGATGCCGCGATTTTGGTGCGCGAGGAGAAAATGCGTGGCGTGGATTATCAGCATTGCAAAGGTTGCGGTGTGTGCGTGAGCGTATGCCCTACCAATCCAAAATCCCTGCTAATGTTTGATAATAATGAGAGCAATGAAAACGCGCTAGGGAACTGGCCAGCTAAAGAGCCAAAAAAGCCCGCTAGCGAGTCAAATTAGCGCGAAAATGTAGAATCTAGATTCTCAAAATCTCAATCGCTAAAACAACAAAAAGGAGAAAAAATATGCCAAAAGAAATGGAACTCGATAAAGTAGTCGTGTGGGATGGCAATATGGCAGCCTGCCAAGCGATGCGCCAAGCCCAAATCGATGTAGTCGCAGCCTATCCTATCACGCCCTCCACGCCTATCGTGCAAAATTATGGGACTTTCACAAGCAATGGTTACATTGATGGTGAGTTTTTGCTCGTAGAATCTGAGCACGCCGCGATGAGCGCGTGTGTGGGTGCAGCAGCAGCGGGCGGGCGCGTGGCGACTGCGACTAGCTCGCAAGGCTTTGCGCTTATGGTAGAGGTGCTGTATCAAGCCTCTGGTATGCGCCTGCCCATCGTGCTAAACCTCGTAAATCGCGCCCTTGCCTCACCGCTAAACATTCACGGCGACCATAGCGATATGTATCTAGGACGCGATGCGGGCTGGATAAACCTCTGCGCGTATAATCCACAAGATGCCTATGATTTGAATCTTATGGCGTTTAAGATTGCCGAAGATATGGGCGTGCGCTTGCCTGTAATCGTAAATCAAGATGGATTCCTCTGCTCACACACTGCCCAAAATGTCCGCCCGCTAAGCGATAGTGAGGCTTACAAATTTATCGGCGAATATAAGAGCAAAAATCCGCTTTTTGATTTTGCCCACCCCGTTACCTACGGAGCGCAGGCAGAGGAGGAGTGGCACTACGAGCATAAAGCCCAGCTTCACAACGCCCTAATGCACTCAAATGAAGTCATAAAACGCGTGTTTGGCGAATTTGCTAGCCTCACAGGCAGGGAGCATAATATCGTAGAAACTTATGATTTAGCAGATGCCGAAGTGGCGATTTTCGCGCTTGGCACGACGGTAGAGTCCGCCCGCGTAGCAGCACAAAACGCCCGCAAAAATGGAATCAAAGCTGGCGTAGTAAGCCTCAAAGTCTTTCGCCCTTTCCCTTTTATTGAGGTTGCAAACGCGCTAAAACACTGCAAGGCGGTGGCAATCCTTGATAAAAGCCTGCCCGCTGGGGCTATGGGCGCGCTCTTTAACGAAGTAAGTGCGGCATTGTATAGCGCAACCTTTGGGAGAGGTGGCAGTGGCGGTGCGCAAAGTCGCCCTGTGCTAAGCAACTATATCTATGGGCTTGGCGAGCGCGATATGACGCAAAAGGATTTGGGCGAGATTTTGGCTGAAATACATAACGATGCAAAGGAGGGCAAATTAACGCACGCGGTGCAGCAGTTTGTGGGGCTACGCGGACCCAAAATGAGCTTTTTTTAGCTTTGTGCGTGTCTTTTGCGGGAGACGCGTTAGAATCTAGATTCTAATGCTCGCTTCGTGTGTGGCTTCGTCATTACCGCTTTAGGTAACTCCTCGCCACACACTCGCGCAACCCACAAAATCATCGCAAAATCCACCGCACAAAAATGCGTAGAATTTAAATTCGAGAATGCGCAACAAACAAAAGGAGCAACAAATGTGCGAAGTATTTTTGAAATAAAATCGTGGTTTTGAAGCGCGAAGCGAGGGAGTTACCTAAATGGTAATGACAGAAGCTAAGCGCGCGCAATCCACGATTTTAGCCAAAAAGACAAGCACAACCTTAACTAGAAAGGAGAAATAACAATGGTAAAAGAAGTAAAAAATCTCAAGCAGTTTTCCAAATCTGCCGAAAAATTTGAAGGAGCGCATATCCTCTGTCCGGGTTGCGCACACGGCATCATTATCCGCGAAGTGCTAAACGCTGTCGATGGACCGCTAGTAATCGGCAACTCCACAGGTTGCCTCGAAGTTTCAACCGCTGTGTATCCGCACACTAGCTGGGATGTGCCGTGGATTCATATCGGCTTTGAAAACGGAAGCACCGCAGCAGCGGGCGCAGAGACAATGTATCGCGCGCTCGCAAAAAAGGGCAAATATCAGGGCGAAAAGCCCAAATTTGTCGCATTTGGTGGCGATGGTAGCACTTATGACATTGGATTTCAGTTTATCAGCGGGTGCTTTGAGCGCGGACACGATATGACTTATATCTGCCTTGATAACGAAGTGTATGCCAACACAGGCGGGCAACGCTCAAGCTCTACGCCGATTGGCTCTAGCACGACTACCACGCCTGCGGGAAGCACGAGCTATGGCAAAAAGGAGCGTAAAAAGGACATTCTCTTTGTGATGGCAGCGCACGGAAGCCCCTATGTCGCGCAAGTCGCGCCAAACAAATGGAAAGATATGAATAAAAAGATTAAGCAAGCGATTGATACGGAGGGACCGACATTTATCAATGCGATGAGTGCCTGCACGACAGAGTGGAAGTTTGAATCACACAAGACGATTGATACTTCGGATTTGGCGGTGGATAGCCTTGTGTTTCCGCTGTTTGAAATCATCGGTGGGCGTGAAGTGCGTATCACTTATCGCCCTAAAAATGTCATTCCTGTGCGCGATTATCTAGCGGCACAGGGGCGATTTAAGCATCTCTTTAAAAAAGAAAATGAGCATATTATCGAACTATTCCAAAAAGAAGTAGATGAGCGGTGGGAGCACCTCCAGCGACTAGAAGAGGCAAATAATATCGTGCTAGGTGAGCGGGCATAAAAAGATTTTTCATCTTTAGATTTGTTTATGAGTATAGTAGGCAAGAACTTTTGAGAGTTGTTCTTGCTCTATGTATCGCATAAAAGATTCCATAAATTCGTAATGTGGATTGCTATTTGAATCGATGGGCAACATAATTCGCATAGATTCAGTATTTCCACAACAATTTTTTCCATACGAAAATCTAACACTTTGTTTGTTTATACATAAAGAAATAAAAAGTAGCGCAAGATAGGCAATTTTTTTATTTTTAGATTCTAGTGCTTTTACCCTAGTTCCTACATAAAAATTATCTTTTTGTGTAGTAGCAAAGAAATTTCCTCTATCTGCTAAACTTATTGTATTTTTATAGTTAAAAAGTTTTCTGCCTTTAATTTCTTTTGTCCAAGCAGCTATACCATTATTTGTTGCACTGTGGCTTACAATGGGAATGTTTCCGCTTTCACTATTAGATAAAATCAAATCCCCACCTGTAAAAACATTAAACAAATCGCTAATTTTAAATTCTTTCCACTGAATCGTGCTTGTGTCAAAGTTGAATGGTGTTGATTGTGCTAGTTTTGATTTAATGCTGTTGATTTGATCTTGGATTTCATTTTGTTTGATTTGTCGCATAAAAGATTCCATAAAGTCGTAGTTTGGTTGCCCTTGTGAATCTATGGGCAATTTTAATTTTTGCATTTTTAAAATAGAAGTTGAAAGTTGATAGCCATAAGCATATTTAAAGCTAAATTTTTTAATTAACGGAATTAGAAAAAGCGCGATATAGACATTTAATTCTTTATTTTTTATTTTTAAGCCGTGAATTTTCATATCTAAACTTACTTCGCTTGGCTGATAAAACACGCTTCCCAAAAATGAAATACTGATAAAATTTTTGAATTTTTTAAAATTATGTTGTAATGTTTCTTGCGTGAAAAATGCTACTCCATTATTAGTATCTGTAGCTGTAATTCTTGGAATGTTACCTTTAATTAGCTCATTTTGTCTGATTGTTGCACCTGTAAAAACTTCAAAAATATCACTAATCCTAAACTCTCCCCACTCCACTGCGTTTAAATTTAAAGATTTACTCGTTATCTTGCTCCGATTTAAATCCAACAAGATAGCCCATGCCGTGCGTTATCATATTAAATTCAAAGGTTAAATAATCCGCCATAGTTTTTTCAAAGTCCGCTTGTGTAGGAATCTCATCGTTAAAATAATAAAAAACTATGTAGCCACTCATCATCTGCTTGTATGGTAGTTTTGACACAAAATTTTGATTCGGCTTCCATTTTGTCAAACCATACATTAAGCAAATGCGCCTTTTTTGTCTTTGGCGTTTATCGTCTGCACTAGCCCTTTGTGTTTTTGCACTTCAAAGCCATCATTCTCAAAATTTATAAATTTGCAAATTTTATCTTTTGGGTGTGGATTGTGTGCGCTAAATACGGCTATGCAAGGATTTGTGCCTACGCCCTAAAATGTGTTTTTATTAAGCGTGATGACACCTTCTAATGTGTGGTGTTTAAGGATATTTTCTTTCATCGCCTTTTTGGCTTTGTTTTTACCTGCAAGCGCACTTTGAGGGATAATGACAATACAACGGGTATTTTTGGCTAGGCTGTCTAATAAATGCTTGACAAAGGCGATTTCATAAAGGTTTGGATTATCTTTGCCGCCTTGTAAATAGGGTGGATTTAGCATTCCTACACTTGCGCAAATATCTTTTTGCAAATCGCTTGGATTTTGCTTTAAGAAATCTTTGTTTTTAAGGTTGCTTTTGCCATCCCCTCGCAAAATCATATTTGTCGTAGCGATAGAAAACATATCAGGCTTTTCCTCGATACCAAAAAGTTGATTTTGCTTGATGGCGTTTCGTTTAGTTTCATCATTTGGGATTTGATTTAGCATAGTATTCATCGCAGCGATTAAAAATCCAGCCGTGCCACAGCAAGGGTCAAACACCACATCATCGGGGCGCAAATCTGCCAAATCACAAAATAGCTCACAAATATGTCTAGGCGTAAGCACGATTCCCAAAGTCTGCCCATCTCCGCCTGAATAGCTCATAAATTCGCTATAAAATCTACCTAAAATATCCTCACTTGAATGTGTATAGCCAAAACTTTTATAAATATGCTTATTTAGAAACTCTGCGTAATGTTTCAGCGGTGTTTTGCCTAGTGTGGCGTTGATTTCATTTATCTTTGGCGTGTCTTTGATGATAGAAAATTGCGCTAGAAGTTTGTCTTTTTTGACTTCGGGGCGGACATTTGCGCGTTTTAGATTATCGCTTATTGCCTTGTAGATTTTTTCGCCATCAGTCGCGCTTGAATCGCCGTTTAGATTGTCAATGCTAAAATTTTTGTGCTTAATTTCCTCTAACGCTAACAAAATGCCAGAAACCACAATAGGCTTTTCGGTATCACGCAAATTGCCATAATTTCGCAAATCCTCGTGCAAAATACTTGCATCTTTTAAAATCTGTTCGGTGCTTTTTTCAAAATCTGTTTTTTCATTTAAAATCTCTTTGGTGTAATACTCATCGATATTTGCCTCGCTAAAAACGATAAAATCCTCTATTTCTTTAAGCGCGGTTATGAAACCTCGCTCACTGACAAAGTAAGGGCTTATTTTGTGGTGCTTCTCATCGCCACTCACGGCAATGGCTATGATTTTGGTGTAGCTTGTATATTTAGCTAAATGTTTAGCGTAGTGAATCGCGCCATTTACAGCATAATCCATAACGCTTTGGGGATTTTCTAAATCTATGCAGTCATTAGAATCTAACTTAATGTGCTTGTCAATGCCCGCCTTATCCTCGATGACAAGCAAAAAATCCTTGACAACGGCGATAAATTCAGGGAATCCAGCGTTACCTGTGCCTTTTTTACTCGCGCTTTTTAATGCTTCATCAATCTCTTTAATGCTAGAACCTTGTGGGTCAGCGTGAATCCCTGCACTTTGCAAGAGCGAATACACCCAAAAATCTGTTTTTACTTCTTTTTTAGCCATTGTTTTATCCTTTTTGTAATGTTGATTTAGCTAGGCTTTATAGCTAATGACAAATACTAGCGCAAACTTAGAATCAACGAAAATCTAAAAAATGCAAAATCTATGCTTCACTTAAAAAAAGGCTTCAATTTTATAACACTTCAATTAAAAAGAACAAAACTTCCATAAAATCTTGTTAAAAATGATGAGAAATAATCCGCTTAAGTTGAATTGAGCCTATCTTAAATCATAGACAAATAAAACCTTAACTATTCATTGCTTTTAGCGATAATATCCTCTAGCTTTTTAGCTGCTTTGCCACTATTGATTAGATTTTGCGCTAGTGCTACGCCCTCTTTTATAGAATCTGCTTTATTTGCTAGATATAGTCCTGCGCCTGCGTTTAGGCACGCTACTTGAAGTTTTGCGCCTTTTTCTTTTCCGCTCAAAATATCTTTTAAAATCGTAGCATTTTGGCTAGCCTCTCCACCTTTTAGCGCGTTTTTATCACATATCTCATAGCCAAAATCCTGCGGGCTAATCGTGTAGGTGCTGATTTTTTCGCCATTTACTTCATAGATTTGAGTTGGTGCGCTTAGCGAGATTTCATCGAGTTTGTCTAGCCCATACACGACAAGTGCGCGCTTTACGCCTAGATTTTGTAGCACCTTTGCCATAGGGGCTAGCAGTCTTTGCTCATATACGCCCATTATTTGCATTTGGGGATTTGCGGGGTTGCACAGCGGTCCTATGATATTAAAAATCGTGCGGATTGCTAGCTCTTTGCGCACGGGGGCGACATTTTTCATCGCGCTATGGTAGTTTTGGGCAAACAAAAAGCAAAATCCTGTTTTTTCTATGAGGGATTTTGCTTTGTCTTTTGGCAATGAAATATTTACTCCCAATGCCTCAAAAACATCTGCTGCACCGCATTTAGATGAAAATGCTCTATTGCCGTGCTTTGCGACTTTGACACCACCTGAAGCGATGATAAGTGAAGCGGTAGAAGAAATATTAAACGAATGAGAGCCATCGCCACCTGTGCCTACGATTTCTAGCACTTCCCCGCATTCTAGGCATTCGCAATGCTCTTTTAGCGAGCGCACACTAGCAGTGATTTCATCGATACTCTCGCCTTTGCAAGCAAGGGCAGTGAGAAATGCTGCGATTTGCACATCGCTTACTTTGCCATCCATTATGGCGTCCATTGCGGATTTTGCTTGTTTGGAGCTTAGATTTTCTTTGCGCGTTAGCGAATGGATAGTTTCTGTTATCATTTATTTCCTTTGATTTTTGTGATTTGGATTTGTAGCTTTTTAGGCTTTTGGGCTAGATTTTGACATTTTTAAGCAATGTGTGCTAAAAAATTTTTGGCTATTTGATTGCCTAGTGGCGTGAGGATAGATTCTGGGTGAAATTGCACGCCAAAGGTTTTGTATTGCTTGTGTGCGATTGCCATTATGGTGCGCTCACTATGTTGATTTTGCAAATGTTGTTCCGCATTTGAAATATGATTTGTATTTGTTTGGATAGATTTTGTGCTAGATTTGTTTGATTTTGGTGAGTTAGGACTGCTTACGCGGGCGATGACTTCAAGGCAGTGGGGCAAGCTATCCTCTATAATCGCTAAAGAATGGTATCTAGCCACTTCAAACGCCTTAGGCATAGAATCAAAAAGCGGCGAATCCTTGCAAACTTCTATCATTGATTTTTTGCCGTGCATTATTTTTGGTGCATAGCCTACCTTGCCTCCAAACGCTTCGCAAATAGCTTGATGTCCTAGACATACCCCAAGTATTGGGATAAGCGGGGCAAAATGTTTAATCGCTTCTATGCAGATTCCCGCGTCTTTTGGGGCTTTTGGACCGGGGGATATGATAAGCCCTTTTGGTTTTAGTTTTGTGATTTGTGCTATGCTTAGCTCATCATTTCGTATGACTTTGATTTGTGGGTAGATTTGTGCGATTTGCTGATATAGGTTGTATGAGAAGCTATCGTAATTATCGATTAAGACTAGCATTTATGTCCTTTTTTTGTTTTTGTAGATTTTGTTTGTGGATTTTAGCAAGCTAGCAAAATTTGGCGAGCTAATAAAACGGCGCGAAAATCTTTTTTTATTTTGCGCTATTTTTGATTCTAGCGTTAGTTGGATTTTGCTTTTTTTGATTTTGCTTGCTTTTGGTTTCTTTTATTTTTTAGTTTTTGCCCTTTTTTATTTTTTGATTCTGCCTTTTTTGATTCTGCTCTCTTCGATTCTACCTTATTCTATTCTACCCCCTTGGACAAGTTTATCGCCATTATAGATTCCTAGCATTTCATAATCGCCATTTTTTAGTAGCAATATCACAGGATAATCCTCATACACGCCCTGCTCCATACCCGGGCTTCCTTGAGGCATACCCGGTGCGGATATGCCGATAGCATTTTTTGGCTTGTTTTTGAGTAGCCACTCTAGCGCACCAAGCGGGATATGCCCCTCTAAGACATAGCCATTGATTATGCCTGTATGACAGCTTTGATACTCGCTTTTTATGTGGTATTTTTCTTTGACTTTGTAAAATTCTGTGCTTTTTTGCACTTTTACCGTGTAGCCTTTGCTTCGCATATATTCTACCCATTTATCACAGCACCCACAAGTAGGACTTTCAAACACCTCAATTACTTTGCTATTACTCGCGCTAATTGCGATATTTAGCAAGCTAGCTAACATTAAAACACGGACAAAAAAACTCATAGTTTCTCCTTTTTAGTGGTTTTTAGATTTTAAGATTTTGCTTTTTAGATGCTTTTTTGCAAGATTTTGTGCTTTTTGCGAGTTTTTACGCTTTTTGGGATTTTGTGCTTTTGTGCGACAAAGTCCAAAATCTTGCGCGACAATCTTTGACTTGCGATTTTTTGACTTGCATATCTTTGATATGTGAGATTTTGCATTCAATTTTTGCGCATTTTGCGAAGCGGTTTTTAGAGCGTTTATCACTGCTTTTGCCTTGTGTTGGGTTTCGATATATTCTTTTTTGCCATCGCTATCATAAACGATTCCAGCACCAGAGCGCACAAAAATATGATTTTTATTTTTTACCACCAAACGAATCGCTATGCACATATCCATATTTCCACTAAAATCTAGGTAGCCTATCGCCCCGCCATAGATTCCACGATTTTGGATTGCGTGATTTTTTGTCGCGCTTTTTTGTTTTCTTGGATAGTGATTTTCTAGCTCATTTATGATTTCACAAGCGCGGATTTTGGGTGCGCCAGATAGTGTGCCAGCGGGGAAAATACTATCTAGCGCGCTAAATGCGTCTTTATCATCTCGCAAAATCCCGCTAACCCTTGAAGAAATGTGCATAATATGCGAGTAACGCACGATATTTTGATACTGCTCCACTTGCACGCTACCGATTTTTGCGACTTTACCTATGTCATTTCGCCCCAAATCCACTAGCATATTATGCTCGCTTAGTTCCTTTTCATCACGCAATAATTCATCTGCTAGCTTTTCATCTTGGGCTAGGTTATTGCCACGCGGGCGCGAGCCAGCAAGAGGATAGGTATAGATTGTGCCATTTTGAAGTTTTAGCAAGGTTTCAGGGGAAGCACCTGCGATTTCTAAATCCTTGCTTGTGAGATAAAACATATATGGCGATGGATTGCTAGTGCGAAGCACGCGATACACATCAAAAAGCGAGCCACGAGCTTTGGCATATAGCGGGTTTGATAGCACTACTTGGAAAATATCGCCCTCTTTTATGTAGCGTCTTGCTTTATCCACGATGGAGCAAAATCCTTTTTTGTCATAATAACTTTTGATAGCAGAATCTAGCTGAAAGGCTTTTGGCTCTTTAGTCGTGTGGTTAGTTAGGATTTTTTGCATTTCTTCTAGCTTTTTTATGCCTTTTTGATAGGCTTTGCGTAGATTTTGTTTTTTGGGATTTATGTCAATATTGGTTAGCAAAAGTAGCTTTTGAGCGAGATTATCAAAGATGATAAGACTATCAAACAAAAAAACTTCGATGTCTTTTGTCGCCATTTTTTTATCTGCTTTTTTTGTGGTATGTTTTTTGGCAATATCCTGCCTAAAATCTAGCTTTTTTTCGATAAGCCCGATATAATCATAAGCAAAATACCCCACCAATCCACCGCTAAAAGACGGGATATTTTTTATCCCAAATTGGATAAGGTTTGGGCTTTTATACATTTTTAGCACTTCGCGCAAAATCTCTTTTGGATTAGCACAAAATACGATTTTATTTGGCGATTTTTCTAAAATCCCTTTGCCAAATCGCGCTAAATCTAGCAGTTTTTTTTCGCTAGATTCTATGCAGATATTATCCCTCACACACGCGATTCTAGCACTTGGCTCAAATCCTAAAAAACTATACCTCCCCCACTGCTTTCTATCCTGCATAGATTCTAGTAAAAATGCGTTTTTTGAATGGCTTTTTAATCGCAAAATCGCCATTATAGGCGTGATAAAATCTGCGTAGAGTTCTTTATAGATAGGGAATTTTTTATGCTCTTTTGATAGTTTTGGGAGGATTTTTGAGATTTCATTAAAAGAGGGAAAAATATGCGGGGAATCTAGCGAGTTTGTTTTCATAATGTCAAAAGATTTGCAATATGTGGTTTTAGACATTTACAAAGCCTTGTTTTAGATTTTGTTTATGAAGTTTTGCGTTATTTTAAGTCGTGTTTTTTTAGTGTTTCTAAGCGTTGTATATTTTTCGATTTATCGGGCTTTTTACGACTTTTTTTGCGACTAGCAATCTTTGCAAAATTGTAGCACAAAATCTTAACTCCTTTAAAAATCTTAAACCTCCTTTTTGTAAAAATATCGCACAAAAATATCTCAAAAATATTCAAAAAAAGATTCCAAAAAGATTCAAAGACTTTGTCTAAAAAATCCTTTTTGAGATATTTTATGTGTTCTAAAATCTAATTTTTAGCGGTTTTATCTAGCAAGTTTTAGTTGATAAAATCTGCTAGATTGCCTAAACTTACTTGGCTAGGTTTATTTTTCTGTCATTAAGCGGTTGGATTCCGCGCGTGTTGTTACCAAAGATTTTGTGCAAACGCTTGATTTGAGATTTACTCGCTTGGATAGGATTTTGCATCACTATCCATTTGACTTTGCCACTACAAGGAGGCGTAGTAAGAGAGCCTTCAAACTCATAATAGACGCGATTTTGTGGCAATAGCAAATCTAGCAAATCGCTAGAAAAACTTTGAGTTTGATTTATTTGGTTAGGCACAGATTGCAAAATCGATTTTAATGCTAGATTTTCTTTGCCAGATTCTATAAAAACACCGATGACAAGTAGCCTACCTTGCGCATCTTTATGCACCAAATGCACTTCAGCAGGAAATTCTTTGCTATTTAGATGATTTTCAGATGGTGTATGAAAATGTAGCTGTGCCAACGCGTAATTTTTACCTGCAAGCACAATATCACTACCTTTGTCAAAATTTATCTGCAAAGTATGTCCGTTATTGATAATATCACGCGCAGGGCGCGCATATTTGTCCTTAAAAACTAGCGTTGAAGTGGAATTTGTGGCGTTAGAATCCAAAATGTTGATGGGAGATTTAAAATTCTCTGTGTCGCACGCTTTGTAGTCATTGTGTAGTTTTCCCCATTGCATTGGTCCATTTTCCTTGCCATAGCCCCAATGGATTTGGCTTGCTAATGCGCTAGAAGCGCAAAATTGCGCAAATGCAACTGCGCTAAAAATAGCTTTTTTAAAAAGTCGCTTTTGAGGAAAATCCTCGCAAATTTTTGCGGTAAGTCTTTGTGTGTATTTCATAAGTAGCTCCTGTGTTTTGGTGTTTTGAGATATTTTGGGTTTATAAAAACCAAACGCGCATTTTAGCGACTTTGTTTCAACATCTCTCTAACTAAAAGCAAAAACTATACAAAAAATACACAAAATCTACACATTTTATGCGTTTGATTTGCTCTTGCAAAAACACCGCCCACAAAAAATTGCAGGCTTTGATAACAATTGCAGACAGAAAAAATACAGACGCAAAAAAAAAATCGCGTTGTGCAAAATCACATTCTTAAAAAATTACCCAAAATCTTACGCCAAATTTGTCCAAACCGCCTGCACATCGTCATCTTCTTCGATTCTATCAAGAAGCTTTTCTAGCTCTAGGGTTTGCTCCTCGCTTAGGCTAATGGGGCTTGTTGGGATTCTCTGCAGGCTCGCCTTTTGGACGCTAATCCCTAGCTTTTCAAACCCCTCGCTCAATGTCCCAAAATCGCTATAATCTCCAATCGCAGCGTATTTCGCACTATTTTCACCACTAAAATCCGCTCTAGATTCAGAATCTGCGCTAGAATCCGCCCGCTCTAGCTCCTCCAATCCATAATCAATCAACGCTAACTCCACTTCCTCTGCGCTACTCCCCTCTGGCAGCACAAACTCAAACACACTTTTGCGTGCAAACATAAATTCTAGCGAGCCGTTTGGGACGATTTGTGCACCTTGTGTTTTGTTAAAATAGCTCTTTATGTTGGCAATCGTGCGCGTGGGATTATCAGTCGTGCATTCGATAAAAATCAGCACACCTCCACTTGCCTTGCCCTCGTAAGTTACCTCGCTAAACTGCCCGTCCTTGCCACTAGCACGCTTTATCGCCGCGTCAATATTATCCTTTGGCATATTTTGGGCTTTGGCATTGGCTATGGCGGTGCGGAGTTTGGCATTCATCGCTGGGTCGCCACCGCCCTCTTTTGCCGCCATTGTGATGACTTTGGCAAGTTTGGGGAATACCTTGCTCATCTTATCCCACCGCTTTTCTTTTGCCGCCCTGCGATACTCAAACGCTCGTCCCATTTCGTGTCCTTATGCGTGAAAATAAAAGCGAATTATATCATTTTTAGGCATAATTATTTTTGCAAAATACCTTGTAAGGAATCGTAAGGAATCAAGAAAATCTATGGATAAAAATCTCATAAAAAATACAAAAATTGCAGAATTTGCAAAATCAAAAAGCACCAAAAACACCTCCAAACATACCACAAAACAAAAAGGCAAACTAGGCGAGGATAGGGCTTGTGCGTGGCTAGAATCTAATGGATTTAAGATTTTAGAGCGCAATTTTTTTACACGATTTGGCGAGATAGATATTATCGCGCTTGAAGTTTTGGATTTTAAGAATGATTGCAAAAAAGATATAGTTTTGCATTTTATCGAAGTCAAAAGCTATGCACGCGCTTGCCCAGCCTATGCTATCAATCCCAAAAAACTTGACAAAATCTACAAAAGTATTGATATATATTTTTTGGAGCAAAATGCACAAGATAATCAAAAAAAGCAACCCAACACAAAATCTATAAATACTATAAACTCCTTGCCATATTGTGTTTCAGCGATTTTGATACAGGGCGAAAAAATTAGCTTTTTAGCAAATATAAGCCAAAATTTTTAAGAAAAAGATACTATTTATCGTAGTGCAAGCATATATTAAAGCATCTAAACATATACAAAAAAATTAAGAGAGTAGCCCTGCCAAGCGAGATAGTAGCTTCGTGAGTGAGAGTAGCTTTGTGAGTTTAAGGTAGTATCTCTGTCAAACGAAAAAATAACTCCGTGAATGAGAAAATAGCTATATGAATGAAAAATGAGTTCTGCGAATGATGGAGTAGCTCTGTGAATAAGGAAGTATCTCCGCGCTAAAATCTCTGCCATTGTTAGCAAGGATTTTGATTCTATAATATTCCCACGCGGATTTTATGCAAAATCCACTCGCAATGACGGCGTGAGTGTGGATTGCCGTGTGTTAGATTTTTGCAATTTTTGGCAAAGTCGCAACAAAAACTCGCAATGATAAGAATGCAAATTCTCGCAAAAAAACCACCCCCTTAATCCACCTCCGCAATGGAGGGGGAAATAATGCCATTGCTCGCAATGACTGAGTTTTTTTGTCATACTTAAGCGTTAGCAAAATATCTCTTTTGTTTGGTTATATTTGCGATACTTCTGTTTTTTTACGAAACCTCTCAGTATGACAAATGTTTTTAGTGTAAGAAATGTTGCTGTCATTGCGAGAATTTGCGACTTTGCCAAAAGTTGCAAATTCGTGGCAATCTATTTCTTTGGAATTTATGGATTGCCACGAAATCGTGCCGACCTCTCGCAATGACGAAATGTTTTTTGTCATATTGAGCGCGTGAGCGCGAAATATCTCTATTTGTATTTTGAAATTTAGAGATACTTCGGGCTACGCCCTCAGTATGACAAAATCAAGGTTTTGAGACACTTCGCTTTGCTTAGTATGACAAGATACCCACCCCCTAACCCCCTCCGCAAGGGAGGGGGATTAAGAGAAAAAGTCCTCCTCGTGCTAAGGGAGGGGGATAAAAGGCAAAATCCTCCGCTAAGGGAGGGGATTTTAGATTTCCACGATTCTGCAATTTTGTAAAAATTGCAGAATCTCATAATGACTGGATACTTCGGATTCTTGAGAAAACCCAATATGACAAAGAAAGTTCTGTCATTTTGGGCTAGGATTCTGTCGCTATCATTGCAAAACTTGATTTTAATGACAAAATATCGCAGTAACGACAAAGCGCAAAAAATCTCACAAACCACTTAGCCAAAACTTTTTTATTGACTTTTGCTAAAACTTCTTTTTATTGACATCTACAAGGATTTCTTTTGCCACGCCATTTACGCGCTTGGTGATATTGTCTGTGGTTCTTGCGACTTCTACATTGTCCTGTGTGGCGGTGTCTAGCTCGGTTATGGCTTCATTGATTTGCTCTAAACCGATAGTTTGCTCTTTTATGGATTCGCTCATTTCTACGACAGATTGCACGAGGATATTTACATTTGCTTCGATTTCGCTAAGGCTTCGTGTGGTGCGCTCTGCTAGCTTTCGCACTTCATCGGCGACTACGGCAAATCCGCGTCCGTGCTCGCCTGCCCTTGCTGCTTCGATAGCGGCATTTAGAGCTAGCAAGTTTGTTTGCTCGGCTATGTCTTTTATCACGCTTACGATATTGCAAATATCCTCTGCTTGTTTGGAGCATTCTTGCGTTTTGTGATTTACTTGTTGCATAGAGGAGTTGATTTGCTCGACTGCTGCGCTTGATTGTTCGATTGAGGAGGCTTGAGATTCTTGTGCTTTTGTGAGTTTTTGCATAGATTCTTCTAACTCTTTGCAATGGCTATTTAGTTCATTTGCAAAATGCGAGCTAGATTTTAGCATTGTTATGATGACTTGCCCTAGCGTGTTGGTAACGACTTCGACTTTGCCTTTTGCCCCTGCTACTTGGGTGGTAAAATCTAAATTTGTATATGAAGAAAAAACTCTCTCAATTTCATTTGTGTCGCTACCTATTGTTTTTTGCAAAGAATCTAGCATTTTATTTAGCACATTTTTTAGCTCTACTAATTGCGGACTTGCTGGGTTTTGCGTGATTCTAGCGGTTAGATTCCCATTTTGGATTTGCTCTGCGGTTTTGGTTGATTGCAGTATGGTGTTTTCATCTTGGGCTAGGTTTGATTTGGTGTGCTCTATGTTTTCATTGATAGATTTGCAAATGTAGCCAAACTCATCATTACTTTTGATAGGCAGTGGTTTTGGCTGGATTTTGGTTTTGTGATTTACAAAATCAAAAAATGCGTTTAATCCATTTTGCATAAGGCTTAATGGCTTAAAAAAATGTCTAATGATAAAAAGCAGGGCAACCCCACCAACAATAATCAGCAAAAATGCGATACTTAGCGAGCTTATAAGCGATTTGTGAATCACTTCGACAAAATCACTTTTGTTTGCTTCTGTGGCGATTATCCAGCCAAAAGGCATTGTTTGATAAAAAATAACTTTGTCGTGCCCCATAAATAAAGTATCAACTCGCCCATTTGGGTTTGACTTGCTTTGTGTCAAAATCTGCGCTCCTAATGTATCAAACTCGCTTTTATTAGAATCTTTTAGATTTTCGTGGACAAAAATACTGCCTTTAGAATCCACCAAAAACACTTTCAAACTTGGCAATTCTTTTAGTTTAAGTTTATCAAATCTGCTTTGAAATTCTGTGGGAATCACATTTGCCGCGATCACACCTATAAATGTGCCATTGTCATAAATAGGCATCGCAATCGTGCTAACAACCACACCTTCATATCCTGCTGCCTTACTCTCATAAGGGTCTGAAACGATAAGTTTTTTGTTGGTTTTGGCTTGTTGATACCATTCTCTTTGGCGAAAATCAAAGGCATTGCCATCATCGCTATTTTTTAAGCTACTTTCTTTGTCTTTGGCACTTTGTGAGATTAGTTTGCCATCATTTTCATACACGACAAACACAAGTGGTGAGCCGATAAATCTCGCTAGATTTAGCAGTGTCCTACGCTGTGCTATATAGTCATATCTATCAATGCTTGAAAGCAAGTTTGCTAAGTTGTTTAATTGCTGATTGGCTTCGATATTCATCGTAATATTTATCGTAAGAAATGATGAGTTAAGCGCGGTTTTTTGCAGTCCCTCATAAGTCTCAATCGTTTCAGCCGAAGTTTGCTTGTAGTTGATAAAAGTAGATATGCCAAACACAGCGATAAAAATCCCAAGAGAAATGCTCATAATTTTAGAAGCGACACTTTTAAACATAAAATCTCCTTTGTGTAAATGTGCGAAGTGTTGTTGCAAACCATGAAATCTAAACGACTAAAATATGCCAAACCAAGATAGCGCAAGAAATAAAAACACTACCTATGCAATAAACTGCAAAAAACATAAAAAGCGCGACAAAACCACACTTGCAAAAAACTAATTTTTATTTTACACAAAAAAAAAAAAAAACAATTAACAAAAAATTAACATTTTGCTTTAATACATTTAAAGTTTATTCCCCATTTTTTATCATATTTGCTTCATATAGAAATAATGACGGCGCATAATCGATAGATTTTAGCGCGTTTTTGCATTACGCGCTTTTTATTTTGGTTAGATTTTGGATTGCGTAAAAAATCGCTTTGCTGATAAATTTGCTATAAATTTGTTGCAAAATAGATTTTATATGTGGTATTAACCAAATAACCAATTACCCACTGCTGATATGCCACTACTTATAGCAGAGCCTACGCCTTTTATCGCGCTTGCTACGCCTTGTGCGACTTTTTTTGCTCCTTGATAGACTGCTTTGCCTATTTCACTTCCTGCCATATATCCAACCACGCCCCCGACAAATCCACCCACAGCACTACCCACAGGTCCAAAAATCGCCCCAAGAGTCGCGCCCACTCCAGCACCTTTTACGCTCGCTATTGCGCCTGCTGTGATACTTGCGGTTGTCTGTCCTATTTGATCTTTGCATTCCTCCCAGCTTATTTTTCCTCTAGCAAAATCTGCAAATATTTTGGCATTTTCGATAGCCCCAAAAGCCACATTTGCCCACACGCACATTCCATATCCCTTTGCTAATGGTCCTAAAAGCCCTTTTTCTGCGGTAACTTTTAGCGCACCAGCAGTAGCTGCTTTGACACCAAAATCCGCGCCAGATTTTATAGATTCTTCTACTAGCTCATTTGCTGTGATTTTTTCTCCATTTAGCCATTTGCTACCCATATACACCACAGCTCCAAACCCCGCGCCCAAAGCCCCCGCTGCTAGAGCGTTTTTTGCCACGCCCAAACTAGCATCTTTTAAACTTACATTACCCTCCCAATCATACACTTTATCAAACTCTCCATTTTGCGCCCTCTCTTGCATTTCTTTGGCTTCTTGTTTGGTTAAAGGATTGCTTCTTGTGCCATCGGGTGCTTCTATGACATCGGTTACTTTTTCGCCTGCTTGTTCTAGCTCTACTTTTTGGTCGCTAGGGGCTAGCTTTTGTTGTCCGCGATAGTCTCCTTTGTCAAATAATGCCTTTGTAGATTCTGCATCTTTTCCACATTTAAGTTGGTATTTTTTTACGATTTTGCCACTCTCATCTTTGATGACAACATCTACCGAATTTTTATTGGTGCTGTGGCACACTTCTGCGCGATAGGGGCTTCCATTTGCTTTGGCATTTATGTTGAAAGTATCTGCGTGGTGTTGCTCTGCGATAAATCCATCTAAATTTGGATTTTGGCTTATTTCACCTGTTTTTGTGCTAATCGTGCTTAGCATTTCATCATTTGCTTGATTTATCTGCGTGTCAATGTCTTGTAAATATGTTTTTAGATTCTCATTTGCCATATCTTGGCTTGAGTATTGCAATGTGCTTGGCTCGCTTTGTGTAGTTTCATCGCTTGTAGTTGCATTTGTCATTATCTCATTTTGTAGCCATACGCTTGTGCTTTTGCCTATGTTTGTGGCTTGTAGCAATTCTTGCTTTTTTTGTTCGGTTATTTTTAGGTGGTGGATAATCTCATCGCTTAGATTTTGCGCTTCTTGCTGTAAAATGTTTAGCTCTTGTTTTAGCTTCATACTTAGCCATAATTGTAGCTCCATTTTGTCTTTATTTTCTGCATAGCTTTGCAAAAAATCCTCGATAATCTTTTGAATTTGATTTTGCTTTTTTTTATCTAGCTTTTTTTCTATCCATTTGCTGATTTTTCCAAATAGCGTGGTTTCCTGTGTGTTTTGTGTGGCGTCTTGCATTTTTGCTCCTTTTTTAGATTTTAGTTTATGCGATTCCAAATTGTCTAAAAATCATCTCGCACATACTATCTTTGCTTTTTGCTGTGTTTTTTGCAAAAGTTGCTTGCGTGTGGCTATCGCTTGTGCCTTTGGCGGGCTTTATATCCATTTGCTGTATTTTTTCGCGTATTTTTTGGATTTTGTCTTTTAGCGTTTTTGATATGCTTTTGGTGTTTTGGATATGTTTTAGCAAATCCTCCGTAGTGATGTTTGGCGTAGTGATTTTTGACATATTTGACATAGAATCTAATGAATCACAAAAATTAGATTCTATGCACTCTTTTATGGCAGATTCTATATCTGCTCCGCTAAACCCATCACATTTTTGGGCTAGCTCATTTAAATCAATATTTTCAAGCGATTTTTCGCGCTTAGCTAAATGGATTTTGATGATTTCTTTTCGCTCATCTTTATCGGGCAAATCTACAAAAAATATCTCATCAAACCTGCCTTTGCGCAAAAATTCAGGTGGCATTGTTTCTATGTTGTTTGCCGTAGCTAGCACAAATACAGGCGCAATCTTTTCTTGTAGCCAAGTCAAAAATTGCCCAAAAAGTCGCGTGGTTACTTCGTGTCCTTGTGCATTCCCAATCCCCGAAAAAGCCTTTTCTATCTCATCTATCCAAAGCACGCAGGGGCTTATATCCTCGCTTAGTTTTAAAGCCCTTTGCATATTTTCTTCGCTCTGCCCTATGTATTTTCCAAGCAAAGCCCCCACATCAAGCCTAATAAGCGGAATCCCAAACAAATTAGCACTTGCTTTTGCGATGAGGGATTTGCCACAGCCGGGCATTCCTACTATCATCACGCCTTTTGGGGTATCGACTTTGTATTGCCGTGCCAAAGGTAGATTTTGCATAATCTTAGCTTTTTGCGTAAGCCATTTTGTCAATGCCTTTAGCCCGCCTAGATTTTGTATATTTTCTTTTGTGTTTATGATTTCTAGTCCGCCTTGTTTTTTGATAAGTTGCTTTTTTTCATCGATTATGGTTTGGCTATCATTTTTGGTGATTTCCCCTCCGCTTTGGTATATGAGATAGAGTATTTGCGTGATTTGGTATTCGCTCATTCCCCTGAAAGATAGCGCGATTTCTTTGAGGGTAGAATCATCAATATCGCTTGCAAACTCTCTAATCATCGTTTCTATTTCATCATCGCTAGGGTTTGGGATTTCAAAAATGGTGATTAGGTGCTCTAGCTCTGGCTCGATGTGTAGCAATGGCGATATGACAAAAATCGTGCAATCATAGCCATCAATATTTTTGGTATTTTGCGCGATGTATTTGAGGAGGGATTTTATTTTGGTGTTTTTTAGCTCATCTTGGCTTATGTCTTTTAGCACGATAAACATATCGCCTTTGTCGTTGTGTGCTATTTTTTTGTTTAGCATTTGTACTTTGTCTTTTAGGAAATTTTCTAGGCTTGCGCTAGATTCTAAGTCGTTATTAAAAATCCTTTTTGTTTCAAAATCAATCCCACCAAAAGCGTTATGAAACTCATAGATTTGTGTGTCATCATTTTTGATAGATTTTAGTAGCAAATCCACCATATCAAAATCATAATGTTTGATAAAAATCAGCGAGCATAGCGCGTTTATACGAGATTTTAGTTTGTAAGCTATGGAGTCATTTTTCATCGCTCTACACCTCTAAATATATGACTTTATCGCTAGTAGATGAGATTCTTACTTCTAGTCCATTTAGCAAAAGCGGGATAGGCGTGCCATCTTTTGCGTATGCCTGCTTTTTTGGATCATTATTTATATCGCCCGCACTTCTTAGGACACAGCCTCCACTTGCTTTTAGGACTAAAATCTCTTTTTGCTCCGTAACTTTATGCCATTCTTTACAAGTTAGATTTTTTGCTTCTTTTATGTGTGAAATATTATTTTCTCGCATTGCTTCAAAATCTTGCATATTTTGATAAGCTGTTTTAAGAAAAAGTTGGCAATTTAGCACACTTGTATGAAACATAAAAAAATCTGTTTTTATATAGTTGTTTTTAAATTCTGCTTTTGTGCCTAGCTTTTTTGTGAAGTATTGCTCCCAATTATTTTGAGTGAGATTTTCTGGGCGAAAAAATAGAGCTAAATCCTCTATACAAAAACATATAAAAATCGCCAATGGAGCGCGATAGGAAAGCATTCTAAAAATATGATAAAAATGCAGGAAAAATAACAAATCATAATCTTTGATGATAGTATTTAAGCAAGATCTTATGGTGGGAATATCATCTTTGTAAGCGATGATAGTCTCAATAAGGGCAAAAAACCCTTTGTGATATTTGTTTAGAATCTCTTTTTCTGCTTCTTGCACATCTTTAATCCTAGCAAAAAACTCTTGCTTATCTTTGCTATATCTTACATATTGGCTGATTTCTTTTAGCTGATTTTCATCGCTAGAATGCGGGGATTTTAGGATTTTGCATAGGGTGATTATCGCTTCCTCATCTAAAGAATCTTTGCTTAGATTTGAGACTTTTTCATATTCTTGCCCATAGCCTTGCGCTTTTAGCCATTTTTCTAGCTTGCCACTTTTAAAATGCGTCAAAATATCGTTAAAATTAAAATTCTCACGCAATGATTCTAAGTCGCTAGCTTCGTTATCACCGACAAATAGGCTAAATTTGATTTCTTTCATTTGCACTCCTAAAGGTTTTGCTTTTATCTATAAAGGACAAAAAGATTTTATTTAAACATATCTTTTAGAGGAATCCCAACAAAAGCGCGCTCCCTACTTATTGCAATTAGTATGGGATAGGATTCTAAACTTTTAATGAGAATGTCTTTTGCTTTCTCAAACAAATCATAATTTGACGCGTCATCATTTTCTACACATTCACTAAATTCGCTAAATTCTCTGCCTGTTAGATTTTGTCGCAATATTTCAAGCAATTTGCCACCTATTTTATATTCTACTTCCTCGCTAGATTCCTCTTTTTTGCTAGATTCCTCTTTGTATAATTCAATTCCTGCGTATTCTGCTTGGTTAGTTTTGTTGCTAACTTTGTTAGTTTTGTTGCTAAGCCGAAAATCTATAACTTCACCTGTATTTTGGTTTGTATTTTTTTTGCCTGTATTTTGATTGATATGCGCACATTCAAGTAGTTTTTTAAATCCATCAAAATCCAAACCCTTAGCTTCTTCTATGAGAATTTCCCTAGCTTTTTGTTCAAGTGATTTTAGCTCTTGTTTATCCTCTTCGCTTATGTTGGGTTTGTTTGTTTTAGATATGTCATCAAAACCCCACATTTTCGCTATACCTAATACTACCCCTTGATTTGGTAAAAAATCCTCTTTTGATAAATTGTTTGCAAAATCGGTAAGTTTATCAAACTCCGCGCCTGTTAGGTTGTCTTGCAATGTGTGGTTTATCCATAGCTCAAATACATCATTTATGCCTAAATTTTCCTTTTTGTTTTGCATTTTTTCTCCTTTGTTTTGTTTTCTAACAAGATTAACACCTGCTAGCTAAAAATCGCATACTACAAAAAAAAAAAAAAAACAACCAACCAATACATAAATAAAAAAGCGTAAAAAATCAAAGAAATAAATATGTAGATTTTGCAAATGTAGCATTGCTAAAAAAAGTAGATTTTGTGGATTTTAATAAAAATCGTGGCTTAATTTATATGGTATTTGCTGTAAGTTTTGGCAGGGTTTTGCAAGTTGTTTTAAAAAGCGATTTTTTCAGGTATTTTTTTGCAAAACCGTGTTGCAAAAGATTTTGCAAAGCGGTTTTTTTAAATATTTTTGTAAGATTTTGTAAGGATTTTTAGAGATATGTTTGCAAGGATTTATCTAATATTTATTCCTCTTTTTTTATCATATTTGCTTCATATAAAAACAATGACGGCGCATAATCAATGTTTTTTATCGCGTCTTTTTTGGCATAAGAGAGGTATAAAATCTCTTTTGCCCGAGTAATCGCCACATAAAAAAGCCTCCGCTCCTCCTCTATGCTACCTCCTTTGCTGATTAGCTTGCGGTTTGGGAATCGCCCATCCATTAAATCAATGACAAACACCATTCCAAATTCTAGTCCTTTTGCCGCGTGAATGGTTAGTAAATTTACCCCACTTCCTTGAGTGTTTTCACTGCTGCCCAAAATCATCGCGTTTAAAAACCGCCCTAGATTTTCGTAATTTTTGGCAATATCGCTTAGCAAGATAACTTTGCGCTGTATTTTTTCCATAGCGTCATTTGCTAGATTTTCATCGATTACGCCGTCTTTGTTTTTTGCTCTTTGATTGCAAAGTAGCTTTGTGATATGCGCATAAAGCCTAGATTTTGCGATGTGGGCGATAAGCCTGCTTGGGTGGGTATGTGGATTTGCCGCTGAAACTAACTCATAAAACATATCCAAAAACTCCGCACCTTGCTCATTTAGCTTTGGGTGGGATAAAATCGGGTGAGAAGCAAAGCTAGCATTTTTTATGACGCTATCAAATCGCTTAGAATCTTGCAAGGCAAAAAAATCATCAAAAAGCCCGATTTGTGAGTTTTTTGCCCTTTGTGTGTATGGGCGAATCTCTCTACTTGGATTTAGCAAGCCTATTTTTGCATTTTTATTTTCTGTGCTATTTGCGCTTAGGTTGCACAATGCGTCATAGATTTCTTTGCCGATCGCATTTCCTATGCCCTGCCCATAGCTTAGGACATTGATATAGGACATCATATCTTTGCCATTATGCAAAAGAGAGCAAATATCAAGCAATAATGCCACTTCTTTTGCGTCAAAAAAGCTAATCCCGCCCTTGCGCTTTGAAGGGATATTTAGCTCTCTTAAGCAGGCTTCACAGCCATCAGCACTAGAATTATTGCGATAGATAATAGCAATGTCTTCTAATGGATAATTCGCGCTTAAAATCCGCTTAGCGATTCCGTGATATTGGGCTAATAACTCATCAAAGGCAAGTAGTTTTGGAGGGATTGGCTCGTTTTGTTTGATGACTTCTAGTTGTTTTGGATAGACGCGCTCATTTTTTTGTATGACTTGATTTGCCAAATCTAATATATAGCGCGTGGAGCGGTAATTTTTGCTTAGTGTCCATACTTTAGAATCCGCATAAGTCTTGGTAAAATTTGAAATAATGCTAATATCTGCGCCATTAAACGCATAAATGCTTTGGTCATAATCCCCCACGCAAAAAAGGCTTTTTGGTGCGATAGAATTTATGACTTGATTTTGGAGAGGATTTGTATCTTGGTATTCATCGCATAATATTTCAGCATAAGGGCAGGGGATTTGTGCCATTTCTTTTGCATAATGCACTAGCAAATCATTATAATCCATATAATTATGCGATTTTTTTAGCTCGGCATATTCATCAAAGATTCCCTCATAAATGGGGATATACGCGCTATGATCGCTAGAAGTGTAGCCCTCTAGCCATTTTGCAAAATCTAATCCCCCGCTTGCATTTACAAAAAGCGAATAAATATCAAATAAATATTGCGCAGAATATGGCGGGGTGGAAGTTTGCTCGACATAGACTCTGCTTTGGGCTATGGATTTAAAAAGCACTTTTAGTTCTTTTGGCTGTTTTAGACTTATGGAGTATTTTTCGCGCAAATATCGATAACTTACGGCGTGAAAAGTCCCTGATTCTATGTTTTTAGCGATATTGCCAAATCTTTTGCTTACGCGCTCTATCATTTCTTGGGAGGCTTTGTTGGTAAAAGTTAGCAACAAAATCTCATTTGGCTTTATGCCAGATTCTAGCAAATGTGCTATCCTCCCCACAATCGTAGAGGTTTTGCCCGTGCCTGCTGAAGCGATGATTAGATTATGTCCTAGCGGTGCGGTAGCAGCGGCGTATTGCTGCTCATTTAGCTTAGATAAAGGCATTTAGTCGATACTTTTTACCACTTCATCAATTAGCATATCCACAGGCGTAAATGCGCGTTTGATGATATTTAGCGGTGCGGTTAGTATGTCTTGGGCTAGGCTTACTTGAGATTTTGGATTTTCTAGCGTGCCATCTACGCTGACTTGGGTAGTGATTTTGCCGTCTTTGCCGAGTATGAGATAGCCTACGATTGGGATTTTATTTAGCACGGAGGTTAGGCTTTTTAGCGTGGAGATTGAAAGCCCTATATCCACTTCACTAGAATCTATTTCAATAATCCCATTTCCTTTTATATCCATTGTCTTGCCGATTAAATCGATGGATTCTAAGGCGATATATTCAGCATTTAACCCTAAGATGATTTTGCCATTTTTGACTTCATAGCCTTTTGAGCTAAGTCCGGGCGAGCGAAACATCACAAGAGATGGAATCGTATCGATTAGTCCTATGATATTTTGCACGATAGCAAAGCCCTTAAAGCTCGTGTTTTGCATAGAAATTTCGCCATTAAAAATATTATTTTTATAGATTCCGCCCGCTTCAAAAAGCCCTCCCTCTGCGATTTTGCGCCCGATGACTTTGTTTAGAAAATCCGCACTAAAATTGCCCGCTTTAAAAAGCGTATTTCCGTGGATAATATCAATATTTGCAATGCCATTGCCATAGGTGGCATCGGCAGTGATTCTATCATCACGGATTTTTGCGTTAAAATCATCAAAAGGCAGGGTGATTTGCTTATAAAACCCTACAATATTTTGCGCTTCAATAGCGATTATATGGGGTTTTATATTGTTTTGTCGCTCATACCTGCGCTTTTGTCGCAAAAACTCATTTTCAGCCAAAATCTGCTCTTTGCTAAACACCGCGCTTTTTTCATCTGAAATGCTAAACGCTTCCTCAAGGGCTGGGATTTTGCTTGATAAAAGCGCGTTTATATCAATATCTACATTTTTAAATCTAACAAGCATTGTATTGTCATAGGATTCAAATGAGATAAGCCCCTGTGGCGCACTTTTTATGCGCAATTTATCGTCTTTATACTGCCCTTGAAAGACAAAATCTTTAAACGGGGTTTTGTCTTTTTTTAGCAAAAATGTAGGAAAATCTTTGATTTGCACTTCAAAGGCAATATCTTTTGCCGAGCGCAAATGCAAAATCGCTGAACCAGAGTGAAGCCCTAAATATTTCATTAACGGCGAATAGGGCGCAAAAAACGCAAAATCGCGCACAGCAATGACAATTTGACTATTTAGCATTTTTGCATAAGTTTGTAGGCTTGGGATATTTATAGAGATTTCATCGCTTGAAAAATCCATATCTATGTCAATTTGAGGCAAAATCTGTTTGTCGGCACGAAAAATATCATAAGTAAAAACGGTCTCATTTTGCGCTTTGATTAGCTCGATGATTTTAGCGCGCATTGTAGCTTCACTCATTGGTTTGCTAAAATCTAGCTCAACGCCTTTTGTGATGATTTTGCCACTATGCTTAGGGGTATTTGTCGCTTGATTTGTGCTGCGGTGTTGTGATATTTTGGCGTTAGAATCTTTAGATTTTGCTTTTTTTGATTGTGTATTTTTGGATTCTATATTTTTGATTTCTTTTTTTGGATTTTGTGTGTTTTTAGAATCTTTTGTGGGGAGGTTTTTAGGGCTAGATTTTGGCATATCTATGGTGCTATCGTTGCCATCATCGCCATCATCATTATCATTTGGGTGTAGTTTTGCGATTTGTTCGGCACTATTTGTGTTATTTTTTCGAGGTTCATTAGCAGTTTTTGGTAATAGCATATCGCCTGTTTTTTCGATGATGGCGTTTGGTTTTTTATCTTTTTTTGGTTGTTGCTTGGGGGGAGTGGGTAGCTCTATGCTAGGAGGTGTGGCACTTGGGCTTGTAGGTGCGCTACTTTTTGGGCTTGGCATATTTGTGTTAGGTGTATTTATGCTAGGTGAAGTCGTGCTTGGGATATTTAGATTTTGCATAGGTTTTGGCATTACAAAATCGCTAGATTCTGTTTCTTGGCTAGAATCTAGCCTCGCAAGCAATATATTTTCAAGCGAAATATTTGCAAGGCTATCGTTTTGCAAATCGCTTTTTATGTTTTTTGTGCCACTTAGACTTGCGTAATACACGGGCTTAATGCGCTCTTTATGGCTAGATTTTTTGTTTAGCTCTTTTAGAAAATCCTCTCGTTTTTGTATGTTTTTAGGGTTTAAAATCCGCTCATTTACTTGTGGGTTTGTGCTGACACGAAGCGAATGTACAAAAAGGCTTGTTTTTAGCCGTTTTTCATCTAGGTTTATAGTGGTTTTGGTGTCTATGTCAAAAAGATTTTCATAGCTTGTATTTTTGGTTTCTATGATGATATTATTTTCTTTTTTTGAATCTGTGGCATTTGGATTTATGTTGATTTGCACGAGGGCGGATTTGGTAAGCAAATCAATGCTAGAAGCCTGCAAAGTAGCGTCTTTTGCGCTGATAGTGCCTTGCACGATAATGCTAGATTGGGTTTGGGGAGTGGATTTTGGTAAATCATTATTTGTGGCATTTTTTTTATTTTGAGTAATCGCTTGTTGGGCAATCGCTTGACTAGGATTTGCCATAGCAAAATCTAAAGAATCCGTTTTGTTGTTTTGGGTTATTTCTTGTGTGGCGTCTTTAGCGTCTTTTTTAGAATCTAGATTTTGTGTATTTTTCTTTTTTGATAAATCAATACTAATGCCAACTTGGGCTTTTATATCGCCTTTGACATTATCGATAGGCAGGCTTATACTAAAATATTTTAGTAGGTTATGCACCCCTTGAGATAGCGATACTTTGGGAGAATGTAAATCAATGTGTAGCATAGGCTTTTCACTAAAAGAATTTTTACCAAAAGAAAAAATAAGATTTGTCCCTGCAAGCGATAACACATCGTAGCTAAAAGATTCTGGGGATAGGATTAGACTGCCCTCTTTCATTGTTAGTTGCATCGTTTTTGCGATAAATGGCGTAGGAAATCGCTCTTTTTTGGATTCTGCTTTTTTGCCATTACTTGGGCTTAGTAAAGTAGCTGGCGATAAAGTAGCTGGCAAGTAGTAGGCTACTTTTTGGACTTTTGCTTGTGCGGTGGTGTTTTGCAAGATAGATTTTACAAATTGCTTAGGATTTAGCGAAATATCCAAATGAGAATCCACTACTTCAATGCTTTCAAAATCTAGGGCATTAAAAAGCCACAAATTTAAGCTAGGCAAAATCTCACTTCCACCCAAAATCTCCGCTAAAAAATCTAAATTTTTGATTTTGGTAGTTTTGGCTTGAAGTTTTAGGGTTTTAAAATCACTACTTCCTTGCAAAAATAATTTTGCTTGATTATTGGTGTTTATTTCGTTGGTGGGGGCATTTTGAGTGGAGTTGTTTGAGGTAGTTTGATTTTGGGGGTTTTGATTTTGGTTATTAAATTGTGCGATTTTTGTCGTATTTAGATCTTTTAAATCCTCCATATTCATCGGTAGCACCACAAGCCCAAAGCCTACTTTTTTGCCTTTTGGCGAGTAAATAATACGCCCACCGATACTAAAATCTGGCTTACTCATTGTCAAATATTTTATGTCAAGTAGCATATTATTATCTTTTGTGCTAACATCAAAAACCGCTTGAAGTCTAGGGAAAGAGAGAGAATACACCTCGCCATTATACGACACGGAGGCGACATATTCTTTATTTAGCACAATGCGCTTAATATCTAAATGCTCAAAATAAGCAATCCCCCAAGTAGCGTATTTGACATAGTCTGTGATATTGCTTGTATCAAAATCGTTTTTCTTTGTTTTGTCGTTGTTTATGTTAGATAAGTCTATTTCTTGGACTTCTAGGATAAATTTATTATGCAATCGTAGGTATAATCCACTAATAGAAACTTTGGCGATTTTTATATTTTCTATGCGCACGCCCGAATACAATAGCGCAAATCCACCAAAAAGGGTAGCAATGACAAGAAAGAGGATAATACAAACGCTAAGTAATTTTTTAGATGGGGTTTTTATCGTCATTTTAGTATTCTTTTGGTATTTGGCATTGCCTATTTGCACTACTCAAATGATTAGCGTGCCTAAAGGAAGTATCGCAGGAATTATAACAAGTTTAAGCAACAATGGCTTTGAAGTTAATCAATTTGACAAAAACATTTTGCGCTTTTTAGGCAAACCACAATATGGAATAATCGATATGAGCACAGGCATAAAAGGCGTAAGCATAGCCTGCGACATACAAGAAAATCTTAGCGATAAATCATTTAATGAGATTAGCCAAACTACAAATCAAAATCTATCGCATTTGCAAATGCTAAATGACATAGATTCTAGCACTAAATACAATATTTCTAAAGGGGATTTTTTATACCTACTTACTTCTGCTAAAGCCGCACAATCCCAAATCACGCTTATTCCGGGGGAGACAATGTATTTTTTTATCCGTCAAATTGCGCATAAATTTTCTCTAAGCAAAGAAAAGCTAGAAGTCGCATTTAAGCAGTATTCGCCATATATTGAGGGCGTGATTTTGCCTGATACTTATAAGATTCCAAATGGCATAAGCGAAGAAGAAATCATCAAAAATCTTGTATCTTTTTCACTGCAAAAGCACAAAAATCTATCGATAAAAATGCTAGGACGATACAATCAAAACGAATGGTTTAGATATGTCGCGATGGCTTCGATTATCCAAAAAGAAGCCGCTAGCATTGAAGAAATGCCATTTGTCTCGGCAGTGATTTACAATCGCTTAAAATTAGGAATGCCTCTGCAAATGGATGGCTCGCTTAATTATGGAGAGTTTTCTCACTCAAAAGTAACGCCTGAGCGAATCCGCAAAGATAAATCACAATTTAACACCTATCTAAATAAAGGAGTCCCACCAACGCCTGTTGGCAGTGCTAGCATAAACGCCATAAAAGCCGCGCTAAATCCAGCTAAAGTGGATTATCTCTACTTCGTGCGCAACAAAGAGGGAAAACATAGTTTTAGCAAGACTTATAAAGAGCATAAAGAAAATTTTAAAAAATAGATTTTGTGCGTGGTTTTGTGCGTGGATAGATTTTGTGTGATTTTGCAGAATCTATGATGACAAGTCTTGGAGGGCAAAATTGGAAGACAAGTTTGGGGTTTGGGACGCGATTTTGGGGTAAGTTTTGCAAAATCTTTCTTTTAGAGAATCTCGCATTTTTGTGCGAAAATGCTACAAAAATTCCAAAATTTGCAAAATAGTAAAAAAATCTTTTACTAAATAAGGTTATTTTAAGTTGATTTATATCACAATTTCCCCCGATTGCAAAAAGGATTTCAAAATGAGAATCTAAAGAGGTAAATCGTTTGTAACAATCAAAAACCTCTAAATATTCTCATTAAACTTCACATTTTGCAATTCCAACGCGCATTTGTTTAGAGAATCTAGCTTATAATTCCTACACAAAAGCGACAAACACAAAAGCAACAATTAAAGGAGAGAATATGTCTAATATGGTATCCCCAGATAATACGCCTGTCTGGGTAAATGAAGCAAGGTGCAAAGCGTGTGATATATGCGTATCGCGCTGTCCAGCAGGAGTGCTATCTATGAGACAAGATACGCATAAAGTGCTAGGCAAAGTCATACAAGTAGCACACCCTGAGAGCTGTATAGGGTGCTGTGAATGTGAATTGCACTGCCCAGATTTTGCGATATATGTCGCAGATAGAAAAGATTTTAAATTTGCTAAACTCACGCAAGAAGCGCAAGATAGAGCGCAAAAAGTGCGTGAAAATAAATATATGGCACTTTAAATAAAATATTAAGGAAGATAGAATGCGAGAAGTAATTTCAGGTGGCAATGAATTAGTAGCAAAGGCAGCTATTGATGCAGGTTGTAGATTTTATGGTGGGTATCCTATCACGCCTTCTTCAGACATTATGCACGAATTAAGCGTGCTTTTGCCTAAAAATGGCGGTAGATTTATCCAAATGGAAGATGAGATTGGCGGGATTTGCGTGTCTTTGGGTGCGGCAATGAGTGGCGTAAAAGCAATGACAGGTAGTTCAGGTCCGGGCATTTCTCTAAAGGTTGAGCAAATTGGGCTTGGATTTATGGCAGAGATACCCCTAGTTATCGCAAATGTAATGCGTGCAGGTCCCTCCACAGGTATGCCTACTCGTGTAGCGCAGGGCGATATAAGTTTTTTAAAGCACCCAACTCACGGAGATTTTAAAGCCGTAGCATTAGCACCGGGTAATTTAGAAGAATCCTACACCGAAACGATTCGTGCGTTTAATCTAGCAGAAGAGCTAATGACACCTGTATTTTTATTGCTAGATGAGACGATAGGACATATGTATGGCAAGGCATATATCCCAGAAGTTGCCGATGTAGCAAAAACAATCATAAATCGTAGGGAATTTAGTGGCGAGCCAAAAGAATATCGTCCTTATGAAGTTGGAGCAAACGAGAGTGCGATATTAAATCCGTTTTTTAAAGGCTATCGCTACCATATCACAGGGCTAGCACACGGACCGCTTGGATTCCCTACCGAAGATGCGATTCAAGGGCAGGCGTTGATTGATAGGCTATTTGCAAAAATAGATTCTAGGGAGGAGCATATTTGCAAAAATGAGGAGTTGGATTTAGAGGGGGCTGATATAGCCATTATCGCGTATGGTTCTACGGCACTATCTGTAAAAGAAGCGATGATAGAGCTAAAGAAAATGGGCAAAAAAGTCGGGTTATTTCGCCCGATCACGATTTGGCCTAGTCCGCAAAAAAGGCTTAAAGAGCTAGGAGAAAAATTTAGCAAAATCCTAGTCATAGAGCTAAACAAAGGGCAGTATTTGGAGGAAGTCGAGCGGATTTTGGAGCGCAAAGTCGAATTTATGGGGCAAGCAAATGGTAGGAGCATATCGCCTACCCAAATCATAGAAAAAATCAAGGAGATGTAAAATGGCGTTTAATTATGATGAATATTTACGAGTGGATAAAATGCCCACTTTGTGGTGCTGGGGCTGTGGAGATGGAGTAATCCTAAAATCTATCATTCGCACGATTGACGCGCTAGGGTGGAAAATGGATGATGTATGCTTGGTAAGCGGTATTGGTTGTAGCGGGAGAATGAGTTCGTATGTGAATTGCAATACCGTGCATACCACGCACGGACGCGCTTTAGCTTACGCCACAGGCATAAAGCTAGCAAATCCCAAAAAACATGTAATAGTCGTAAGTGGCGATGGAGACGCGCTAGCTATCGGTGGCAATCACACGATTCACGCCTGCAGACGCAATATTGATTTAAACTATGTTCTAGTCAATAACTTTATCTATGGGCTTACAAATTCTCAAACCTCCCCCACCACACCTAAGGGAATGTGGACAGTTACAGCACAATATGGCAATATCGAAAATAGCTTTGATCCTTGCAAACTAGTCGATGCGGCTGGAGCGTCTTTTATCGCACGAGAATCTGTGCTAGACCCCAAAAAAATCGAAAAAGTCTTGCTGGAGGGCTTTAAGCACGAGGGCTTTAGCTTTTTTGACATTCATAGCAACTGCCATATCAACTTGGGACGCAAAAACAAAATGGGCGAGGCTGTCCAAGTGCTAAAATGGATAGAATCCCGCATCGTTACTAAGCGCAAATATGACGAAATGAGCGATGAGGAAAAAGTAGGCAAATTCCCCACAGGTATCTTAAAACACGATACTTCAAGGCAGGAATATTGCAACGCTTACGAAGAAATCATCAAAAAAGCCCAAGCCACAAAAGGAGAATAAAATGGAAGCACAACTACGATTTACAGGTGTGGGTGGGCAAGGTGTCTTGCTTGCTGGCGAGATATTAGCCGAGTCCAAAATCCGCGCTGGTGGATATGGTATCCAAGCCTCTACTTACACTTCTCAAGTGCGAGGCGGACCCACAAAAGTGGATATTTTGCTCGATTCTAATGAGATTTTATATCCTTATGCAAATGAGGGACATATTGATTTTATGCTTTCAACCGCGCAAGTAAGCTACGAACAATTTAAAAATGGCGTAAAAGAGGGAGGCATAATCGTAGTAGAGCCAAATTTGGTTACGCCTAGTAAAGAGGATTTGGATAGATTCAAAATCTACAAAATCCCCATTATTTCCATAGCAAAAGATGAAGTCGGCAATGTCGTAACCCAATCAGTCGTAGCCCTTGCTGTTACGGTGGCATTTACAAAGTGTGTGGATAGGGATTTGGTATATGAAACGATGATTTCAAAAGTGCCTGCCAAAGTAGTCGAGCTAAACAAAAAAGCATTTGAGCTAGGCGAAAAATATGCCAAAGAAGCAATGTCTAAAGGGTGCTAAACCATAAATCCACAAAAAACAATCAAATACACGCTAAAACACCCAAAATGGCTAGAAATAATCCAAAAAATACATAAAACTAGATTTTTTTGTCCTAATATCTTGTAAAATACTTAGGACAAAAAGATTATAACTTCCTACAAAGATTCTCTCAAGCAATTTATAAAAGTTCTTACAAATAGCCTCTCATAAAACCAAACTTTGAGGATACAAAAATGTCAGAGAAACAATCATTTTATAAATACAAATGTATCACACCTAAACAAGCATTTTTTATCATTGTGTTATTGCTTGTGCTAGTGGCGGGCATTGTTGTTTTGGCATTGTTTTATCACCATACTTTGATTTATAGAGATAATATCATCATATCTAATGAAACAAAACAAGATAAACAAGAGAATCTAGCCCAAGCGCAAAATACTCAAACAAAAGCCAATGAAGTAGAATCTGAAGAACTATCAAATATGCAGCAAGAAATAGCACAAGAGGCGTTTGACTCGCTTGAGGATAGACTTTATGATATTATTGTGGATATTGATGAAAGCAAAAACTTTACGGCTCTAAAAGATGAGATTATCAAAATCAGTATGTCAAAAGTCGATAGGGAAAAATTAGCTCGCGTTGCAGAAAAGCTAGGGCAAGAATATGTTGATGAGCTAGAAACAAGGACGCTATCAAAGATTCGCATAAAAATCGATGGGCGATTTGATGATGAATATATCGATGAAATCGTATCTTATGTGTTGCCTAAACTTATGTCGTATTATAGAGAAATATTAAGACGGCATATTTTAGATAGTATATATGCTAGGATTACTGATGATGTATTGGATAATATTGCAGATGAATTGTTAGTGGATTTGCGCACCGAATACGCCAAAAAGCTAAAAGAAGAGTCAGAAAAAGCAGTTGATGAGTTTTTACAAAGGTTAGAAAAAAATACTGACACTAAAGCAAGCACCAAAACAAACAAAAATGAAGCGCAAAATATTGAAAGCAAAGATACCACAAATAGCGACAAAAATCCAAAAAATGACAAAAAAGATAGCAATGCAAAATCTCAACAAAAATCCCAAACATCACAAAACCAGCCACAGCAAAAAACGCGCCTAAATCGACAAAATTAGATTTTCTGTCGTTTAGTTTGCTTTTTTGTAATATTTAAGATAACCTAAACATATCTTATCATCTACAATACTTTTAGACTTAATCTTTGTAAAAACCTCAATATTTAGCCAACATTGCAAGTGAGTGCAGGACAATCTTATAGCTACGAAGTATCAGTTTTGTCGCATAAGCACGAGTATCGCAGTTGAGCAAGAAAAAATCAACAATGCAAAACGCAAATAATAGATTCCAACGCGGTTTTTGCCTAAAATCCGCTTTCAATGGCAAAACAGCACAAAATGCCAAGCAAAATCTAATGTTCGTCTAAAAAAAAACTAAGTCTTGTTGGTTTTGCTTGCAATTAGAAAATATGTGGATTGGTAATTTATACTTATGGATTTCCACGCAAATGCCACTTTTAACAAATTCGCATTTGCTTACAATGACAAAGTATTTTTCCCTCCCTCCTTTTTTATTGCGGAGGATTTTGCATTTTTGTTATCCTTCCTAAATTATCAAAATGTGTCGGAGGGGGCTAGGGGGTGGGTTTGTCATACGAGGGCAACACCCAAAGTATCTCAACAATATACAAAATCAAAGAGATATTTCGCTTACGCTCAATATGACAAATTGTTGGATTGCCACACGGATTTTAGAAAAACCGCTCGCAATGACGGAATGTTTTTTGTCGTATTGAGGTTTCGCAGAAACAGAAATATCACTATTTTTATCAATATGTTTAGATACTTTGGGCTAAAGCCATTAGTATGACAAAAAACAACTTATGCTTTGGCTTTTAATTTAGTTTTACGATACAACAACATTTATATTTTTTTGCCTTTTAATGTGTTTAATGCTTTTGTTTTATCATTTTGTCGCATTAGTGATTCGCCGATGAGGACGGCGTTTATGTCGTGCGATTCTAAAAGGGCAATGTCCTCTCTTGTGGCGATTCCCGATTCGCTGACAAAGATTTTGTCCTTTGGGACAAGCTTTTTTAGGCGCACACTTGTGCCTAAATCCACTTTGAAGCTCCGCAAGTCGCGGTTATTTACGCCGATGAGTTTCGCGGAGGTTTGAAGCGCATTTTGAAGCGCACCCTCGCTATGAGATTCTATCAAAACGCTTAATCCAAGCGATTTTGCAATGTCGCAAAACTCCACCATTTGCGCTAATTCTAACGCCTCGCTGATGAGCAACACACAATCCGCACCCAAAACTTTCGCACCATAAATCATATAGCTATCGATGATGAAATCCTTGCGTAGAGTAGGGATTTTCACCGCCTTTGCAATCTCGCGCAAATAGCTATCCGCACCCAAAAAATACTCTGGCTCAGTTAGGCAGGAAATGCAATCCGCTCCCGCACTCTCATAATCCCGCGCAATTTGGAGGTATGGGAAATCCTCCGCGATAATGCCCTTTGATGGTGAAGCCTTTTTGACTTCGCAGATAAAGCGCATTGTGTGGCGCGAATCTATTACATTTAAGCGTGAATCCGCATTTGAATCCACGCTTAAATCTCTACGCGAATCTAACGCCTTTTCAAACGCAAAGGGCGGCTTTATCATTGAATCTGCGCTTAATTCAAGCGATTTAAGCTGATTTTTATACAGCGATTGCGCTTCTCTCCGCATTTCATTAAAAGGGATTTGCGCCTTTTCACGCTCCACTCGCGCCTTTGTCGATTTTATAATCTTTGTCAAAATATCCAAATTCTGCCACCTATCTTAAAAATTTTTACAAAAAAAACTTTAAAAAAACTCCAAAAAACAAACAAAAAATACGCAAATAAGCGTATAAAAAACGCACATTTTAAAGGCATTTTTAAAGAAATGTTTTTCACACAAAAAGCATATTTTTTGCATAATTTTATAAAAATTTAGGCATTTTACAAGCAAAATACTTAAACAAAACTTACGATTATAAACGACAAACAATCATCATAAAATCAGCATTTTATTAGCCTAGATTCTATGACAACGCATAAAATAGAATCTAAAATTTGATAAAATCTCATTTTTGCAAAATCAACACAATGAAGCAACACAAAAAGGAAAAAAAATGCACTCATACAAAAACTCCCTAGCAAGATTTAGCGCATTGGTAGAATCTCTCGAGCAAATCCCAACCATCGGCAAAAAATCCGCTCGCAAAATCGCCTTTACACTCGCCACAGAAAATAAATACCTCGCCCTAAAAATCGCTCAATGTATCGAAAACTCCATAAGCGCAGTGCGCTCGTGCAGTATCTGTGGCGCAGTAAGCGAAAATGAAATCTGTGAAATCTGCCTAGATGATGCCCGCGATAGCTCCAAACTCTGCGTAGTGCTAAATGCCAAAGATATTTTTACCATTGAAGATATTGGGGATTTTGATGGCAAATATTGGGTGCTAGAGGGCGAGCTAGAGAGTATCAATTTTGCAAAAATCAAAAACCGCGTGCAACAACAGCAAGTAAGCGAAATCATCTTTGCTTTTTCCCCAAGCCTTGCAAATGAAGCGGTAATGCTTTTTATCGAGGATAAACTAAGCGAATTTAGCCATATCACTTTTAGCAAAATCGCTCAAGGCGTCCCCACAGGCATAGGGCTAGAAAACATAGACCAGCTATCTCTCTCGCGTGCGATAAGTGCGCGTGTGAAGCTATAAAATCCGCTAAAAATAGCGATAAAATGTGGCGAGATTTTACCTTGATGACTAAGTGTTTTTTAAAACATATCAAAATCAAAAAAACCACAAAAATTAAACATACAAAATATAAAATTTGCATAAAGCTAGTATAATCCGCGCTATGTGTTTGAGAGATTTTTATAGTATTTATGTGGCTTTGCATTCTAGTAAATCTAGCTAGCAAAATCTAGCAAAAAGCGCAAAATCCACACCAAAAAAGTTAGCAAACGATACGAAAAAAACAATATAAAAAACATAAAAAAATAAAGCAAAAAGGCACAAAATGGGATTTGAAATATTTGGAATGCGCGTATTTGATTTTGCTAAACCTTTTGGATATTTTGAGGTGTTTAGCGCGATTTTTTTTGTGTGTGCTGTGGCGTTTGCGGGGTATTTGATTTTGGCATACTCTGCTAAAAAACACCATAAAAATCGCTAAAATCCCCCAAAAATCCTCACAGCAAAAAGAGCAAACAAAAATCAATGCAAAATCCAAAAATCAGCAAAACAAGGCAAAAAATGAAAAAATCCATAACCACATTTTGTTTATTTATCGCGTTTTTTGGCTTAGCAAATGCCTCTGCGATACCGCAATGGGCAAAAAGCGGAATCTGTGATGAAAAAGACTGCGCAGTGGGCGAGGCTAGCAAAAAAGAGGGGGAAGCCCAAGCCCTAGCGCGTGCGCTAAAAAATCTACGACTAAGTCTAGGCACAAGCGTGCAGGCAAACTATGAGGAGCGAACTAATAGCGAGGGAGAGAGCAAGGCAAGCGCGCAAACAAAAGTCTATGCTTCTATGCAAAATATCGGCTATAAAGTGCTAGCAAAATTTAGCGATGATAAAAAAATCTACATAAAAATCCAATACGATGCAAACAAAAAGATTTTGCCAAATGAGGAAATAGGGGAATTTAGCATTATTTCAAACTTTGAAAAGCTGTGCAAATCGCGGGATTTGGACGGGTATTATTGCGTGAGTTTGGGCAAAAAATATGAAAATGGCGAAAATGACTTAGCAAAAAATGACACCATTGCGATTAAATATTATGAGCAGGGTTGCAAAATGGGGACTTTGGAGGGCTGTGTATATGCGGGCAACCTAATCCAAAATCAAAATATACAAAATATCTTAAAAGGGCAAAAATCTAGCCAAAAATCAAAGAGCTTTTTTGCAAAAGCCTGCGAGGGCGGGCTAGGACTAGGCTGTCAAAAACAAGCAAGCGTAGAAGCAGACGCGCTAAAACGCAGGGATTTATACAAGCAGGGCTGTGCGCTAGATGATGGGCTATCGTGTGCAATTTTGGGGGAAATCTATGAGTTTGGCTTAGCTCATTTGCAAAAAAACTCTATGACCGCTGAAGTGGCGTATGAGGATTCTAAAAGTATCGATAAAAACGGCGATGGCGCGGTAATCCTCACTTCAAAACTAAAAGACAAATCCCGCAGAATCCGTGAATACAAACGACTATGTGAAGCAAACAACGCTAGAGCTTGCGCCCTGCTAGGACAAGAAGAAAACAACAAAAACTACCTAGAAAAATCTGCCGTGCTAGATTCTCCTAGAGGGCTTTATTTTTTGGCATTAAAGCAAGAATCTAAAAACACCAAAATTGAGCTACTAAAAAAATCCTGCTTGCTAGGTGAGGCAAAAGATTTTACCAAAGGCTGCTTAGAGCTAGGCAATCTATCCGCTCCCTCACAAGAATCCGCCCAATATTACGCTATTTCGTGCAAAAGCCTTTTTTATGAGCAAGAAGCGTGCGAGAGGCTATATGACATCTCGCCTAAAAACTGCAATAACGAAACAATCTGCGAGCAAATCGCACAATCTAGGCAAAGCGCACTTGCCACAAACTTGCAAGATTTAGATTCACAAGAGAGCGATTATCAACGCTACACAAAATCTAGCAAAAGCAAACAAACTTATGATGAGCATAATTCTTTATCCCCTAGACTTAGCCTTTTTCTCACAGTTGGCTTAGGTGCTACCGATGGCATAAAGCTAGACAAAATCAAAGATTCTAGCAAGCTAGATTCTAGCGGGGCAAATTTTGTCTTTGCGATGAGGTTTGGCACAGAGATGCGACTACTTCGCTACAAAATCACGCCATATATCGCCCCATATATTGGCATTAGCTCCACAGATATATTTGATGCGTCTGATTTTAAGGGGGTTAGCTCTACCCAATCAAAAACGCTAAGTATGCTAGCCCTAAATGTCGGCTCTCAAGCGGGAATCAAACTTAGCGGGATTAGAATCTATGGGATTATTGATTATGGATATAGGCTTTTTGATAAGGGGGTAAAAGATATTCCCGTGCCGATAAGAAGCGCGCTAGGTTTTGGTGGCGGGATAGGTTATCGGTTTAATTTTTGGACGATTAGCATAGAATATATGCAGGCACTTTATACTTACAATGGCGGCACGCTACGCGACACAAATGGCACAAGATATACTTCCTCTTATTATAAAAGCTATGAGTTAAAGTTAGACAACTCTACGCACACGGCAAAATCTAGCGTATTTCTTTTTAATATCGGGCTAGCATTTTAGATTTTGCTTTTTTTAGATTTTGCGTTTGATTTAGCCTTTGCGTTTTTGCAAAATCTAACAAAATCAATCTTTTTCAAATTCCACAAAATCTAAAAAACAACCACTCCCACACTAAAAAAACCTACAAAATTTACAAAACCTACAAAATCTACAAAACCCCCCTAAAAACTTCTAATCCTAAACCCTATGCCTAGTCTATGCGATAGTTTATCGTATTCATAAAGATTGTCCCCATAGCCATAAAAATACTGCGCATACAGCGAGACAAAATCATTTATCCCAAAAGAATACCCCACGCGCACGCTTGGATAATAAGATTTAGTAGCCACGATTATAGGGCTAAAATGCACTTCAGCTAAATGCCTCGAATGCTTATAATAAAACCTCACATTTGCATAACCCATATATTTATGCAAGTCTAGGTTGTCTCGCCTTTTTTGGATATATGGCCACGCACTTATGTGGATACCAAAATCCCCCGCTTTATTTAGCTTTGTGCCATTTTTGCTAAAATCACTCTCCCATATCGCCTCAAAGATTAGCCGATTTGCAGCACTTCTGCTACGACAATTTGCAGGCGTTGGATCTTCAAAAGTCTCTCTTTTGCACTCCTCCCCGCCTATGCCATTGCTATAATGCAAAAGCCCTAAGCGTAGCTCTTGTAGCCTCCCTCCCAAAAACCTCCACTCCGCAGGATAAGAGTAAAAAACACTAGGTTTGTAGTCTGTATCTCGCACAGGGCTAGAATAGCGGAAATTAAATTGATTAAACCACATTGTCTGCGTGTAGCCAAAAAACAAACTCCCCTTACTCCAAAAAGCACCGCGCCAAATAGGGATTTTCGCACTTAGTTGAAACTTTAGCTCATTATTATCATTTATCCCCCACACAGGCGTAAAACTATGATAAAACAAAAAATAAGTCCCCTCGTGCTCAAAAATCTGCATATAGTATTTGTAAGCATTTTGCGCTTTTTGGCTTCGCTCTTTGTAAGTTTGCGGGGAGAAAAAGTGGTTTTTTAGCCGTTGTTTTTTGGTGGATTTGTTTGTGGTGGATTTTGTGTGGTTTGTGTCTGCGGAGTTTGATTCTGTGAAAATCGATTCTGTGGGATTTTGATTTTTTTGCATTTGTTCTTGCGTTTGCGTTTGTTCTTGGGCTTGTGGAGATTGGCTAGATTCCATATTAGATTCCGCGCTAGATTTTACGCTAGATTCTAGCCCAAATATATTTTGCAAAAATAGCGCAAAAACAAATATCGCGCATTTATATCGTTTCATTTTTTCGCCTTTAGTCGCCTATCAAATTTGATGATTGCAAAATCGCTGTAAAGTGTTTGTAAATCAAACACAAATTGTGCCATATAAATGTTTGTTTTATGCGATTGTTTGCAAAATCTAAGTTTTCAATAAAATTTGCAAAAAATACACAATATTTCACAAAAACTTCAAAACATTTTTCGCCGTTTTTTTTTTTTTTTGATTTTTTGGTGATTTTTGGATTTTGTTTAAGGATTGTTTAATGTTTGTTGGTTTATGATTTGCTTATTTGATTTTCGTCCAAAACGCAAGAAAAAATACCTAATAAAAAGGAGAAAAACAATGGTATTTAATGCAAAAAATGAATATCTCAAAAACGGCGTAACGAGAGAGAGAGAGAGAGTAACTCCGCACTAAAACTTTCTACTTCTAAAGAAAACACTTTCAAGACTAATTGTCTCCCCTCCCTTGCGGAGGGGGCTTTAAGAAGCATTGCCACCATTTCAAAAAATGATGCTTTAGTAGCCAACACTACAAAAATTTGTCATACTGAGGGCGTAGCCCGAAGTATCTCAAAATCCACAAACGCAAATAGAGATATTTCGCGCTCACGCGCTCAATATGACAAAAACTCTGTCATTGCGAGCGAGCAACGCGAGCGTGGCAATCTATCCTATAATACAAATAAAATAGATTACCACGCGGATTTTGACAAATCCGCTCGCAATTACGACAATGCAAAAACTCGCAATAATAAAAAAACCCACCCCCAAACCCCCTCCGCAAGGGAGGGGGCTTTAAGAAGCATTGCCACCATTTTAAAAAATGAGGCTTTAGTAGCCAACACTACCAACATTTGTCATACTGATAAAAAAGCAAATTGTCGGACTGCACATAACGAAATATCTAAAAAATCTACAAACATTTGTCATACTGAGGGCGTAGCCCGAAGTATCTCAAAATCTACAAACGCAAATAGAGATATTTCGCGCTCACGCGCTCAATATGACAAAAACTCTGTCATTGCGAGTGAGCAACGCGAGCGTGGCAATCTATCCTATAATACAAATAAAATAGATTGCCACGCGGATTTTGACAAATCCGCTCGCAATTACGACAATGCAAATTCTAGCAATGACAGCAATGTAGATTCTCGCAATGACAAGAAAACCCACCCCCAAACCCCCTCCGCAAGGGAGGGGGCTTATTTTGGATTGCCACGCACAACAAGTTGCGCTCGCAATGACGGCAATGTAGATTTTTGCAATGACGACATTATTTTCCACTCCATAGAGGATTTGCAAACTTCTTGTCCCCCTTCCATTGCGGAGGATTTTGCCTCTTGTCCCCCCTCCCTTGCGGAGGGGGCTAGGGGGTGGGTATCTTTGGATTCTACTTCCAAAACTAAATCAACAAATGCAAATATACCCCACCCCAAACCCCTCCCGCAAGGTGAGGGGCTTTTAAAACCCAAAAAACTAGCCATAAGCATAGCCACAGCTACCCTCATAGCAGGGTTTAGCATAGACACCGCCGCAGCGCAGGTAAATTGTCGCACCACCGTAGATGACTACACACCGGGCAGTATCTACAATGACTTTGATGGACGCACAAAAGTCTATACTTGCACGGGCTATGCAAATTGGGACGAGATGACGGGAACGGGCGGGCAGCACCTGCATCACACCTATGAGACAAATCAGTATTGGAATAGCACCGTGCAGTTTGGCACGGCAAGTGAAAAGCTAACTATCGGTGGAGGCTCACAGCAAATCACTGTAGGGCTAAATCGCTTTAGAGGACAGGGGGCATTAGGACGCCCGTATGACTACAAAAAAGGCTTTTATAAATATATAGAATTTGGGCTTTTGGACGCAAAGGATATGGAATTTCGTATCACTTCTCAAGGGCAAGTCCAAGCAAGTGTCAAAACCATAGCCCAAGCAAATATCCGCTCACTTATCTTAGCTAGCGAGACTGAAAACCCCGGGGATAGGGGGAATTGGACATATAATTGGGACGGGGATACAAAAGGAATCTTTCAGCATGTAACCATAGGGCATAGCTCTAATATAGGTGCTATCAAAGTGGATCAGGGCACACGAATGGTATATAATATGGACATAAACGACAATGCTACCATAGGCAGTATCACAAACGCTGGAAGTCTAACAAACCTCCGCATAGACAACGCCACAGCAAGCACTATCAAAAACGAATCTGGCGCGTGGCTAGGCACAATAGCTCTAAGTAGCTCTGCAAAAGTAAATAGCATAGAAAATGCTGGGAGTATAGGAGGACAACGAGATGGAGGGATATTTCTAAATGGTGCGAGTCTAAACTCTCTAAAAACCACCGAAGGACGCATAAGCAATCTAAATGTAAGTAGTGGGGCAAAACTAGAGAGCCTTGAGGTAAGCGGAGGCACTATCGAAAATCTAAACATAGGTGGCGCAGGAAGCTATATCCGCTCTATCACAGGCACAAATGGCGCGATAACTAATTTAACTCTAGGTGATGCTAATAACAACACCCCTTTGCTAAGCCCAAACATAGACGCCAAAGTAACTAACCTAAAAATCAATAACTTTGGCATCACTGTCAATAGCACAGCGAACACTTGGAATACGCTAAATGGTACCACCAAACAAGACGGACAAAGAATCTCTCTAGCAGATAATAGCACTACAAATCTATCCGTAGCACAAAAAGGCATAACCATAAACATAGGGACGAATGTCTCTAAAGGCGAAGTATATGAGGTAGAAAATCTCGTGGTCGCAGGCACTGCTCCTAAAGGAAGCAATATAGGACAAAATCATATCACAGGTGGTAGAGGCACACAGCTTATCTGGGCGAAAAACAAAAAAGGTAAGCAAGGCTTTATGCTAGAAGCAGATGGTAGCGATGCCTACATCACCGATGTATATCGCGCCATCGCTCTAAGCTATATGCGTAGAAATGCAATGACGCAAAATATCCTAGATACGATGACGACAAAGACATTTCATAGCGACAACTACTATAATCAAGAAGTGGAATTGCGACTTTTGCAATACGATATGTCTCGCCTAACCAACAAAAGCACTAGATTTTCTAAAACCAAGCGCAAAAACACTGCAAAAATCGACAAAGTCCGCGAAAAAATCGCTAGGCTTACGCTTACACAAAGCAAGGGGCAGGATCTAGAAAAAGGCTACAATAACTTTGAGCTAATCGATCAGCTAGATGCGATTTTTATCCCTTATACAGGGCGTAGAGATTGGCGATTTTTCGCGCTTCCATATAGCGCAAATAGCTATGTGGATCTGGGTGCAAACTCCGCGCTAGAATGGGTAGGAGGAGCAATCTTTGGTATGCAAAGAAACTTGCGCAAAAACGGAATCTTTGGAGGATATTTAGGCTATGAATACAACAATGTCAATACAGAATTTGTAGGCTCTGCCCCTACTTCCGTGCAGACAAACTCGCTTCAAGGCGGGATAAATTATTTTAAAACCTTTGCGGTTACTAGGAAAGTCGCAGAGGGTTTTATAAAGCTAAATATTCGTGCGGGCGTTGATTTGCCAAAATTTAATCTAGATGCGGGAGGTAGGATAAACACCATAGAAGCAAACCCCGCTAAGACAAAGATAAAAATCCCGCTCGTGTGGAATGCAGGGGTGGAGCTAAAAGGTGGGATTACGGTTTATCAATTTAAGAAAAATAGCTATGTCGCACCAGAACTAGGGCTAAGCTATGATGTGCTATCCTCCGTGCCTACGATGCTGCTAAAGCCTAGAATCACAACAGTAAACCCTGAAGTCTTGCCTATCGGTGCTGATGAATACTACGGGGCAATTTTGTGGCATCTACCACAAGTGCAAGCTAGCCTACGCTACTACAAAATCTGGGGCAATACATTTCGCACCAATACCAAAATCGGCGTGCGATACAATGTCCTAAACAACCCAAAACTAGGTAGCTTTAAATACGGAAATACAGATGATGATAAAGAGCGCAATATCACTTTGCCTCTAGTGTATGGGAATCTAAGTTTAGATTTTGTGTGGCTTGTAAAGAAAAACCACGAGCTAAGTCTAGGCTATGATGGGCTTTTCTATGCTTCTAGCTTTGATAAAAGTAGCGAGTCTGCGCTAAGCAAGTGGTTTAATGGTGTAACAACTACGGTGAATTTTAAATACGCGTATTGGTTTGGTGGGAGCGACTACAAAACCGACAAAGACGGAAATGTCATCGGTAGTAATAAAACCAAAAAAACCAAAAAATCTAAGCCCAAAAAAGAAAAATCCAAAAAATCTAAGAAGTCTAAGAAAAAAGTCGTCTATATAGATGGGTAATGCTAAAAACCATTGTCGGACTTAGATTTCGTAAGAAAACGAAGTATCTCAAGCCTTTTTTGCCATATTTAATCGTAGTTAAGCATCTCATCATTGCGATAATATTAGATTCGGCTAGAATCTAATATTCGTGGCAATTTATTTTTCCTTTATCATAAGCACAATGCGTGAATAATCAAAAAAAACTTCGCTTATGCTTAGTGTGGCGACTTAAACAATTTTCAAAGTTATGTAAGCAATGCAAACAAAAATATCCAACAAGCAAGCACAAAATCTAATTTTCTCGCAATTTTGCTTTAATTTCGCTCTTTATAATCTTTGTAGCCAAAGGATTTTAGCAGGGTAAATTTACCATTTTCTATCACGCCTAGAGAGGGCAGAGGCACGCCATTAAAAGTCGTGTTTTTTACAATCGTGTAGTGAAGCATATCCAAAAGCGCGATTCTATCGCCTACCTGCAATGGCGTATCAAAGCTAAAATCCCCGATAATATCCCCAGCCAAGCAAGTAGGACCGCCAAGACGATAGGCGTATTTTCCGCAGACATTTTGTTTTGTTTGGTTGTGTTGTTTTGCATCGCTATTTTGCGTGGCACATTCACTAGGACATTCGCCTTTGTCCGCTTCGCACAGCACTTTTTTAGATTTTGATTCTGTGTTGCGCGAGATTTTTATCACAGCGGGGCGATATGGCATCTCTAAGCAGTCAGGTGTATGCGCACTCGCACTCACATCTAAAATAGCGATTTGTTTTTCGTTATACACTATATCCACCACTTCACCTAGCAAAAATCCACTCTCCCACCCCACAGCTTCCCCGGGCTCTAAAAACACCTCGATATTTTCATACTTAGTTTTTATGCCTTTGATAAGGGCGATAAGCAAATCTTTGTCATAGCCTTTTTTGGTGATATGATGTCCGCCACCTAGATTTATCCATTTCATTTGTTTGATGGCGGTTGAGAAATGTTTATCGATATGTTTGAGTGTGCGCTCTAGCGCGTCTGCACCCTGCTCGCAATGTGTGTGAAAATGCAACCCCTCTATCCCCTCTAGTTTGCCATTTGTTCCAAATTCTGCTAGTCCTTTTGCAAACTCGCTCGGAGTAATCCCAAGTCTAGAATATCTCGCGCACGGATTATAAATCTTAGGCTCTACTTCGCTAAAAAGTGGATTTAATCGCAAGCCCACACTTATAGGGCTTAAACCTAGATTTTGTAGTTTTGTATTTTTGGATTGTATGGTGGATTTGTATCGTTGCCATTGAGAAAAAGAGTTGAAAATAATATGCGTAGCGATTGATAAAAGTCCGTTTATTTCGCTTGGTTTATAGGCGGGTGAAAATACACAGATTTCTTTACCGCTCTCACGCCCGCCGATTTCTTCAAATCCTAGCGTGGCTTCATTTATCCCGCTTGCAGTGCTGCCTGCTAGGACCTTGCGTAGTTTGTCAAATTTACGCCAAAACGCATAACCCTTTAGTGCTAGCAAGATTTTTGCGCCACTTTGTTTTTGGATAAAATCTAATATCGCAAGATTTGATTCTAGTTTGTCATTTTCTAGCACATAGCAGGGCGAAGGCAGAGCAAAATAATCAAAATTTTCATCTAGCATTTGGTGGATTCTCTTTTTTTAGATTTTATTTTGGCTATTCTTTGTGTTTTGATTTTGGATTTTGCGTATTTTGATTTTGCAAGCGCAAAAATCTATGTGCATTTTGTGCTCAAAAACTTTAGCAGTGATTTTGCTACTTTATCATCAAATCCTGTATTGCTTGCTCTATTTCTAGGGGATTTGATTTTGAGATAAAGGCATTTGCTTTGAGAGACATTGCCATATCCTCGTTGCTTGAGCCACTCATTGAGGAATTTACAACGATAGGGATTTTTGAAGTAGCGGAATTTTCTTTGACTTGTTTTATGACTTCAAATCCGCTAGCCTCTGGCATTTCTAAATCCGTGATAATCATTCCAATATTTTCGACATTTGTGCTTGGGTCAAACAAATAGTCCAAAAGTCTCCTGCCGTTTGGAAAATCGTGGTGGATTACGCCTACTTTGTCTAGGATTATTTGCATTGTTTTTAGCACGCTTGGGCTATCATCAGCTAGTAAAATCTCTTTGTGTGTGCGAAGTTTTTTGACTTTTGCTAAATCTTGCTCTTTTTCTTTGTCTATCCACGGGAACACATCAACAAGCATTTTTTCAATATCCACCACTTGGACTAATCGCCCATCAAAATAGCGCGTGCGCGATACAAGTTTGTTGCTAGGATTGCCCGCAGTCCCGCCTGTGCTTTGCTCGATTTCTGTCCATTTTTTGCTTAGGATTCTATCTGCTTCATATACGCGCACACCTATCGTCCAGCGCGAAAACTCACAAATCATCACAATATCATCTTGCCCATCTTGCTTGATACGATATGGACGCAAATCTTTGGTTTTATTTGTAGCGTCATAAAAAAACCATTTGCGCATATCAATAAGCGGTATCGTAAGCTCCCTAATCGTAATCAAACCCTCCACAAGCGAGCTAGGCTCGTGGCTAACAATCGTAACTACGCCACGATATTTCACAACTTCGCGGATTTTAAATACATTTACCGCGTATAAATCCCTGCCTTTTTCTATGCGAAAGCAGAGTAACTGAAGCTCGTTATTTTTGTGTAGGTTGGTGATTTTATCGACATTTGCAAGATTTGACATTGTAGATTCCTTTCCTCATTGTATGCTAAGTGGGCTACATTTCTAAGCTATTTCTAAGCTACTTTGAGTTGTTTTGTGTGAGATTTATTATCGCCAAAATTTGCTAGTTTTTTGCTTTTGCCTGCTAGCATTAGCCGTTTTTAGATTCTGTTATCATAGCATAAAGCACATAAAATAACGCAAATATGCTCTAAAATTGCTTCAAAAACGATTTTAGATTTTTGCCAGCTTGACGGATTCTGTTGCGATTTTCGATTAGTGCTATGCGGACATATTCATCGCCGTGATTGCCAAACCCTATCCCCGGACTTACCGCGATTTTTGCTTCTTGTAACAATCGCTTAGAAAACTCCAAACTCCCTAAATGTCTCGCTTTTTGTGGAATCCTAGCCCATATAAACATACTTGCCTTAGGTTTTGTCATCTCCCAGCCTGCTGCCCCAAAGCTATCGATTAGCACCTCCATTCGCTCTTCATACTTCCTAGCGATTTCTTTTACGCATTCTTGCTCGCCATTTAGCGCGATTGTCGCTGCGATTTGCATAGGCGTGTAGATTCCATAATCAAGCCAACTTTTAATCTTTTGCAATGCACCTACAAGCCTCGTATTGCCCACCACACAGCCGATACGCCACCCTGCCATATTGTAGCTTTTTGATAGCGTATAAGTCTCAACTGCGACATCTAGCGCACCTTTTACCTCAAAAATGCTAGGTGCTACATACCCTCCAAAGCTCAAATCCGCATACGCAATGTCGTTAATAATATAAAATCTCTCTTTTTTAGCTAGCTTTACAAGTTTTTCATAAAAGCTTTTATACACGACAATAGTTGTGGGATTGTGCGGGAAATTGGTTACGACAAATTTAGGTTTTGGCATCGTGTTTTTTAGTGCCTTTTTTAGCGAGGCAAAAAACGCGTCCTCATCTAGCTCGTATTCATCATTCCATTTTAGCCCAAATGTCGCTACATTTGCACCTGAAAGCATAAAAGCGTAGTAATGGATAGGATACGCTGGCTCAGCGACTATCGCCGTATCGCCCACATTTGTGATAGCTTGCACTAAATGCACAAAACCTTCTTTGCTACCCATTGCTATGCAGACTTGGGATTCTGGGTCTAGGCTTACCCCGTATTTGCGCTTATAAGTGTCGCTTATAGCAAGGCGAAGTTTGTAGATGCCCTTACTTGCAGAGTAGCCGTGATTTTTCGGCTTATTTGCTGCTTCGCAAAGTTTGTCAATAATATGCTGTGGTGTCGCCCCATCAGGATTGCCCATACTAAAATCAATGACATCTTCGCCATTTTGTCGCATTTTTAGTTTGATTTCATTGATAGCTGCAAAGACATATTTTGGCAATCGTTTGATTCTATCAAATTCAATTTCTTCAAACATTTTCTCTCCTTAGTTTTTTGTGTTTTTTTCTGTTTTTATATGTTGGTTTTGTGGCGTTTTGGGCGTGGATTTTATGGATTTTGTGGCTGCTTTTTTTACGCAAATATTTGTTTTTTAAAAAATCTATTTTGCTAGTGTCTTTATTTTGCTAGTGTTTTAGCGGCATTTTCGCCTACGCCTTTGTAGTGTTTGTTTTGTGGATTTTCAAAATACCCTTTTAATCGATTTGGGTTTAGTCTTTGGATTTTGTCTTTGTCGCGTTTATAGATAGCATCTTCATAAAACGCCACTTTAGATTCTAGCTTATCAAGGGCTTTTTGGTATTGCGTGATGATTTTTTGCGTCTCATTTTTTTGCTTTTTGATAATATCAAGCCTAGCTTCAAAAGTGCTATCTCCTAGCAAACATAAATCCACATATTCTTTGATTTGCCCCACGCTTAGCCCACTTTGCCTAAGGCAATGCACCACTGCTACCCAGCCCAAATCATTCTCACTAAAATAGCGGACATTATTATTATCTCTCTCCACAAAAGGAAACAGCTGATTTTTAGCCCAAAATCGTAGCGTATGGCTTGAAATCCCCGTTTTTTCCTCTACTTCTTTGATGGTGTATGCCATATTGCCCCTTTTTAGATTTTGCATTTGTGCTTTTTTATTTGATTACTCCACACGCCATTCTTGCCCCACCACCGCCAAGTGGTGCAGGGTGGTCGCTATGATTGTCCCCGCCTAGATGAATCATAAGTGAGCGGTTTTTGATTTCGTTTAAGTTTTTGATTTTGGGTGCTAGCACGGGGTTGGTCGCACTGCCGTCTTTATCGACATATAGCGCGGGTAAATCGCCTTTATGCCCCTTATCGTCCCACGCAAAAGAATGTTTATTTGTTTTCTTTGGGTCATAATGCCCGCCTGCTAGCATACCTAGCCCTTTTTCATTGCTACCACAGCTTGGGTTTTCGTGGATATGAAATCCGTGAATCCCTGATTTTAGTCCTTTTAGATTGGGGAAAAAAGCCACGCCATACGCTGTTTGAATAGCGACTATTTCGCCAGCATTTTTGTTGCCTTTATTATCCAAAATCTCCATTTGGATTACCAAATGATTTTTTTGCGCTTTTGGATCAAACACTTCGTGTGCCAAAAGCGGAGAGCTTGAAAGCATATAGCCACCCAAAATCCCACAAGCGATTTTTGAGATTTTGGCAGTTTTTAAAAAGTTTGAAATGCTTGAGTTTTTTGCGGTATTTGCAAGTTTTGCAGTGTTTGCAATGTTTGGTAGTTGTTTGCTAGTTTTTTTAGTAGTGTTTTTCATTTGAGTGTCCTTTTTTTAGATTAGCACAATGCCTAAAAGGCAAATGCGCTTAAGATTTTATAAGATTTTGGTTACATTTTGTTATTTTGGCGTAGATTTTGTTGTAAATTATGTTGCAAATTTGTAGCAGGACTTAATGCAAAATCTAAATACAATTTGCAAGCATAATTTGCAAAAATCTAAGCTATAATACACGCCAATTTTTAAAATTTCTATGGATTTTAGCTAGCGTTTGTTTTTTAGATTTTACGCATTTGCGACATATCTACACATAAAATCACATAGCATATTAAAGGCATAAAATGGGGCAAAACATTAAAAATACTTCCCAAAATCCTATCTTAGATTTTCCTACATTACCCACAGATGACACCTCCAAAAACAGCGCACAAGATTTGCCACAAAGCACGCAAAACCACTATACAAAAACCATTTTTAGAGAAAAAAATCTCGCCCTAATGTGTGATTTTTATGAATTTTTGATGAGCAATGGATACTTAAAATCTAGCTTAAAAGATACCATTTGTTATTTTGATGTGTTTTTTCGCTCCGTGCCTGATAATGGTGGATTTGTGATTGCAAGCGGGCAAGATAGCATTGTAGATTTTATCAACAACTTACAATTTAGTCAGCAGGATTTGGAGTTTTTGCGCGTGCAAAATCTTTTTAGCCCCGATTTTTTGGCTTACTTAGCGGAGTTTAAATTTAGCGGGGATATTTATGGCGTGCGTGAAGGGGAAGTGGTGTTTGCAAACGAGCCGATTTTGACCGTGCGGGCAAAGGCGAGTGAAGCACAGATTTTAGAGACTTTTATCTTGCTAGCGTTAAATCATCAAAGCCTTATCGCTACCAAGACAAATCGCATAGTCCGCGCTGCGCAAACCACTCCAAACGCGCAAAATAAACATTCACAAAGTAAAATCAAACAAAGAGCGATTTTGGAGTTTGGCTCGCGCAGAGCGCAAGGAATCGATGCCGCGCTAAATGGTGCTAGAGCTGCATATATCGGCGGAGTGGAAGCCACCGCTTGCACGCTAGCAGGCAAAATCTATGGCATAAAAGTCGCAGGGACTATGGCACATAGCTGGGTGCAGGCTTATGAGAGCGAGCTAGAGGCATTTAGGCAATACTGCAAAATGTATCCAAACAACGCGATTTTGCTAATCGATACTTATGATAGCCTCCATAGCGGGATACAAAATGCCATAATCGCGCTAAAAGAGCTACTAAAATCCACAAAAAATAGCGCGAAAAATTATGGCGTTAGGATTGATTCTGGCGATTTATGTGCGCTATCAAAAGAGATACGAAAAAGGCTTGATAGCGCGGGATTAAAAGAGGCAAAAATCGTGGCTAGTGGTGCGCTAGATGAAATCAAAATCAAACAGATTTTGCAAGATGGCGCGTGCATTGACGCATTTGGCGTAGGTGAGCGACTTATCACGGCAAAAAGTGCGCCTGTGCTTGGCTGTGTGTATAAACTCGTAGCAAAAGAGCAAGACAAAAATGGACAAAGAGAAATAATCCCCACGATAAAAATCAGCGAAGAAGCAAGCAAAATAAGCCTCCCACATTTTAAAAAACTATATCGATTTTTTGATGCTACAAATGGCAAGGCGGTGTTTGATAAGCTGTATTTGTATGATGAGGAGTTAGACAAAAAAAAGGAAAATCTAGCGAGGGAAAATCTAATCTCAAAAGAGCTGCATATCACATATTTTAAAAACGGCGTATGCGTGTATAAAAAGCCAACTCTAAGCCAAATCCGCGCATATACAAAAGATGAGGTTAGCAAGCTAAATGAAAATCTAAAGCAAATCCAAAATCCACAATGCAAATCAAATAGCCAAAATCTATCAAATGCAAAAACCACGCAAGATTTTGCAAATTCACAAAATCTACAAATTCCCATATACGAAGTGAGGCTAAGCCAAAAATTGCGCACTTTGCGCCAAGAGCTTTTAGCAAAAAAATCTCACTAGATTTTGCGCTTTATGCAATTTCGCATTACAAAATCAAACCGCAAAATTACATTACAAAAATAAAATCGCAAAATCAAGTCTTATTTTGTGCAACTATCTAGCCATTTTTGATAAGGCTCGCTTATGGATTCTATCGGCAGGGCTATGATTTGGGGGATATTGTATGAGTGGATTTTATGGATATAAAATGCGATTGTATCAAAGTCTTTTTTGCGTGCTTTGATTTGCAAAAGGTATTCTTTGTCTTTGCAAATGCGTTGTTGCCATTGATAGAGGCTGGTGATTTTGCGGATTTGTATGCAGGCACAAAGCCGTTTTTTTAGCAGGTATTTTGCGATTTTTATGGCTTCTTTTTTGGTGGGGGTTGTGGTTTGGATAGCGATATATTGGGGGTTTTTACTAGATTTTGGTAGATTTGGTGTTTTTTGCATTGTTTTTCCTTTTTTTGTATGCAAGCGCGGCATATTTTTGCGTTATATATCGCGCTTCTTAATGATTTGTCATATTGAGATTTTGCAAAAAACCAAAGCATCTCAAAGAAAAACTAGATTGCCACGATTTTTGCGACTTTATTTATAACAAAGTCGCAAAATCTAGCAATGACAGCAATATTTTTTAAGTCAATCTCAAATTGCTATCAAGCCAATCTCAAGTTATCATTGGTTCAAAAAGCTCTAAAAATTCTTTGATTTGCTCTAATGCCTTGCGTCTATGTGATAGCGTGTTTTTGACTTCTGGGGCGACTTCTGCTAGCGTGGTGTCAAAGCCTTTTGGGATAAACACGCTATCATATCCAAAGCCATTTTTGCCTCTCTCTTGGGCGATTACTTTGCCCTCGCATTCGCCCATAGCGCAAAACTCCACCCTCTCTCCGTGCGCTCCCTCGCCCACAAGAGCCACGCAAGCGACAAATTTCGCGCTAGATTCTGCTAGTTTTTGTTTTTTTAGTTCAGAGATTAGTTTGTAGCGATTTGCTTCATCATTTGCATTTTTTTTGCTATTTGGGCTAGCATATCTAGCACTAAAAATCCCGGGCTTGCCATCTAATGCTTCTACGCAGATTCCGCTATCATCAGCTATTATAAAGGTATTTTTTTTCTCTTGGGGCAATGTGTTGTAAATGCTTTTTGCTTTGATTAGCGCGTTTTGCTTAAATGAGCTGCCATTTTCATTTGGCTCTAGGGAAATATGCGCTTGCTTTTGACTCATCACTTCGCCAAAGCCACTTAGCATTGTGCGGAGTTCGCGGATTTTGCCCTCATTGTTGCTAGCGATTATGAATTTAAACATTTTTTGCTCCCATTTTGCGCTAAATCTCAAATGATTTTGCGTGATGATTTTTGTTTTTTGCTACAATTAGCAGTTTTTATGCCTACCTCTTTTATACCCACATTTTTAAGGATAACTTATGCTAAAAACGATTTTGCCACTAAGCCTTGTTGTTTGCTTGCGATTTTTTGGGCTTTTTATTGTGTTGCCCGTGATTGCGCTGTATGTCCAAGATTTTGGCGATACCTCTCCTTTGCTACTTGGGCTAGCAGTTGGCGGTGCTTACCTTACGCAAATTTTGTTCCAAACTCCATTTGGAATCTTAAGCGATAAAATCGATAGAAAAAAAGTCGTTATGGCTGGGCTTTTTATTTTTTTGGTGGGGAGCGTGATTTGTGCGCTAGCCCATAGCATAGAGATGCTTATCATCGGGCGACTTGTGCAGGGGGCTGGGGCGATTGGCGGTGTGGTGAGTGCGCAGATTGCGGATTTTGTGCGTGAGGAGAAGCGCACGCAGGCTATGGCGATAATGGGTGGTGGGATTTTTGTTAGCTTTATTCTTGCTATGCTTTTAGGTCCGCTTATTGGTGGGTATTTTGGCTGTGAGTGGCTGTTTTTTATTACGGCGTTTTTGACTTTTGTGTCTATGTTGCTTTTGGGATTTTGCGTGCCAAATACACCTAAAATCATATATGACTACGAGCAAGAGCCAGAGAGGCGGATTCTCACAAACAAAAATCTAGCCATTATGAATCTTAGCTCATTTTTGCAAAAAACATTTATGACGCTTATTTTTGTGGTGATTCCGCTTGTGTTTGTAGAGGAGCTAGCCTCTATCGCGCAAATGGGCAAAGAGGATTTGTGGAAAATCTACACGCCTGCTGCGATTTTAGCCATACTTGCCCTAGCGCCCGCTAGCATTTTGGCTGAAAAATACGGCAGAGCAAAGCTAGTGATGGGCTATGGTATCGCATTTTTTGCCCTCTCTTATGTGGCAATCGCGTATGGTGGGCATAGCAAGATATTGTTTGTGTTTATCGGTGGGATTGTGCTGTTTTTTTTAGGATTTGCCACGCTAGAGCCTATAATGCAATCTCTCACAAGTAAGTATGCTAAAGCATATAATCGTGGAAGTGCGCTAGGGGTTTTTACTACATTTAATTACATAGGTTCATTTGTGGGGGGAATGTTAGGGGGGATTTTATACCACACGCTTGGGATAATGGAGCTTGGCTTAGCTGTGGCGATAATATGTGTTTTGTGGCTTTTTGCGCTGTATTTTTTAGATAATCCAACAAAGCAAAAAAATCTCTACCTCTCACTAAAATCCTACCCCCTAGATAGCCTAGCTAGACTAAACGCACAAGAGGGCATCATCGAAACCTATGCAAATAAAAGCGAGGGAATTATCATTGTCAAATACGATGCAAAAATACTAGATGAAGCCCAAACAAAAGGGCTAGCCGATAGTATCTTGCACTCACAATCTGTGAGATAAAGCTAGAATCTAATCAAGCTACATAGATTCTAAAAAGCGCAAAAATCAATATTAAAAAAAACACAAAAAGGGGAAAAATGTATCCAATAGATTTACAAGAAGAGTCGCTAAAACAACGCATATCAGAGGATTTTTTCAGTGATTTTTATTATGAGCCATTAGATAGAATTGATTTTGCGCTTATCTTAAACGAGCATAAAGGCGGGCTTTTTGATATTTTCGCGCTTTGGGCGGAAGCAAAAAAAGGCAATGATACTGATATATACGCATCTTTAGTCCAGATTATATTAACTATTGGCGCAAATGAGCTATATCGAGTGCATAATATCCCTGAATTTATCGGGGCTTTTGATGCCGAAAAAATCGCCTTTTTGCCCTACAAATATATCAAAGATTTTACTATGCGCAATGATTTTGATTGGACTTCTATTACGCCAAGCAATCACAGCGCAGAATCTTTTGTGCGAATGCGAGAACTAACAAGCGAGATTTTAGATAAACATTGCACTATGTTTTATTACGAAAAAGACGGCGCAATCCTGCGCGATTTTATCAAAAATACCATAGCAAAAGGGCAAAATAACCCCATTGAAATTGATTTAGAAAACTTTGATTCAGTGTATTTGCAATGGGCTAGAATCGTCCTGCCATCTATCAATCTAAATCAAAATGCGTGGAAATATGCAAGAGAAAATCTAATCGCGGTGGAGAGCGACTTTTTCCTAGCGGACTTGCTAAGCGAGGATAATACGACTATAAACCATAACTTACGCATTTTGCTAAACAAACGGCTAGAAAATAATAGGGAAAAACTATTTTATAACATTAAAATTGACAAGGGGCTTTTTAGTTACAATACGCAAGATATTGTTTTTATAGATGATGATAATACCGCTCACGCGCAGTTTTGGAATCGCTACAAACGCCCGCCAAAAGAGGAATTTTGGGATAAAATCTATGAGCGGCGCGATAAACTCTCGCCCGAAGATATTAGAGAGCGCAAGGGGGCGTTTTTTACCCCACAAGTTTGGGTAGCAAAAGCACAGGAATATTTAGCAGACTGCTTGGGGGAAAATTGGCAGGAGGAGTATTATATTTGGGATTGTGCTGCAGGGACAGGGAACTTACTTGCAGGGCTAAAAAATGCGCGAAATATCTATGCTTCTACGATTGATTTAAGCGATGTGTTGATAATGAAAGAACTAAATAAAAGCGATTTGCATAAGGGCAACAATAAGCTAAATTTGCTAGAAAATCATATATTTCAATTTGATTTTTTAAATGACGAGTTTTTTGACAAAGTCGATAAAAATGGCAAGATTTTAGCAAAATCTAAATTGCCACAATCTTTGCAAGAGATTTTGCGCGATGAGTCTAAAAGGCAAAAGTTAGTGATATTTATCAATCCACCGTATAAAGAAGTATCTTCGGCTAGGACAACCACAAACACAGGACAAAATGCTATCGGAGTTTCTAATACAACAAAAATACACGAAAAATATAGACTTGAATCTAAAAAGGCGATTAGAGAACTTTTTGTGCAGTTTTTTATGCGAATTTATAAAGAGATTCCAAACTGCATTTTGGGGAGTTTTGGGACGCTAAAATATGTGAATGCAACGAATTTTATAAATTTTCGCCAAATTTTTCAGGCAAAATTTTTAAAAGGATTTATGATTCCAGCACATACTTTTGATAATGTAGATAGTGATTTTCCTATCGGCTTTTTGGTATGGAATTTGGGTGATAAAAAAGAGATTAAAAAAGTCAAAGTGAATATTTTTAATGAAAATAACAAGAGAATCGGCAAAAAGAACTTTTATGCGAATCAAAAAACAATCAATGATTGGATAAAAGAATTTTTTAGTGATGAGCGCACAGATGAACTTTGTGCGATTTGCACGAAAGGGACAGATTTTCAAAATAGCAAATTTTGTAATATAGATTTTTGGAGTAAAATCAAGGGTGTGGGTAACGCAAAAGGCATTACAAAATTTAGCGTTAATAAATATAATCTTTTTCCTGTTTCTGTATATTTCGCTACCCGCCATGTTATAAAATCATCGTGGATAAACAATAGAGACCAATTTTTGTATCCAAATAAAAAATGGCGACAAGACAAAGAATTTCACAATGATTGCCTAGTTTTCGCACTATTTCACGGACAAAATCGCATTAGCGCAAATATACCCCACCCCCAACCCCTCCCGCAAGGGGAGGGTAGTAAAAAAAATTCCCTTGCGCGTGTGGATTCTACCAAAAATTCCCCCTCCCTTGCGGAGGGGGAGAAAGGGGGTGGGTTAAAATCCATAAACCACTTTATCCCATTTAGCGAGCAAGAAGTCGGTGCAAAAGAAGCGTTTAGAAGCGACTTTATGACGCGATTTATCGAAGGCAAAGTCAAAAATGGGACACTTCTTGATTGCTTTATCCCAAATGAAAAAATTATCTTTTCAAGCGAGGCAAAAGCCGTTTTTAACGCAGGATTAGAGCTATGGCGATATTATCACGAGCAGGCAAAATCTAGCGAAAAATACCTAAATGACGCAAGTTTGTATGATATAAAAGAGTATTTTCAAGGGCGAGCAGAATCTAAAAACGGCAAACAGGGCAAACTAAATGCAAAAAGTGAAGATTCTCATTATAATGATTTGCTAGCAAACTTGCGCCTAACTCTAAATGATTTAGCCACAAAAATAGAGCCAAAAATCTATGAATACGAATTTTTGCTAGAATAGATTTTGGTAAATCTCATAAAGGCACTTAAATGGCACAAAAAACAAACGCGCAAGAAAAAAACGCATTTAGCCCAAATAAAAACTTGCCACCACCAACCATAAGCAAAAAAATCCTAAACATAGTCGGGCGCACAAACGCAAAATACGGACTCATCAAAGAGGGCGATAGGATTTTGCTAGGGCTTAGCGGGGGGAAAGATTCTACACTTTTGGCTACTATCTTGGCATATATGAAAAAGCACGCGCCTTTTAGGTTTGAGTTTAAGGCGATTACGATTGACTATGGGAGAGGTGGGGAGTATGAGTGCATAGCGGAGTATTGCGAGGCAAATGAGATTCCTTATGAGCTAATTCGCACTGATATTTATAAGATTTTAGAGGAGCATAAAAGAGAGGGGACGATTTATTGTAGTTTTTGCTCGCGTATGCGCAGGGGTAGCCTCTATACGCAGGCTTTGCAAGGTGGGTTTAATAAAATCGCTTTAGGACATCACCTAGATGACGCAGCAGAGAGTTTTTTGATGAATCTTACTTTTAATGGCACATTGCGCTCGATGCCGCCAATCTATAAAGCACAAAATGGGCTTTTTGTAGTTCGCCCGATGATTTTTGTGCGCGAGAGGCAAATCCGTGATTTTATCGCAAGTAATAATATCTATATCGCACCAGATTGCAACTGCCCGATAAATTGGCTACCAGAGGATAAACGCCCAAAAGCGCGTGCAAATACCAAAGAGCTACTAAGCACGCTAGAATCTAGCAATCCTATGCTTTTTAAATCCCTCCAAAATGCGTTTAAAAACTTGCACGCAAATAGCTTTTGTGATGAAGTATTTTTAGACAAGCAAGAATAGAAAAATAAGATTTTTTGCATTATGCGCGCTTGCTTATGCGCGTTTTTTCGATTTAGATTTTGTGGCTAAGTAGATTTTATGTTTAAGTAGATTTTGCAAAATGCACTCAAAAAAAGCGCGCAAAATCTATGAAGCAGGGATATTAAAATATGTGTTTATTTCCTCATTTGGATTGGTTAGGTATTCGATTTGTTGGGGGAATCTATCTTTTAGATACATCCAATGCGTGCGCTTATAATCGCTTGTCTTTAGCGTCATATCGGCAAATGCGACAAAGCCATACTCGCTAGGGTCGATAGAAAAAACCTCTATGCCATTTGCCTGTGCGTATTCCCATAGTTCGCCATTGTGATAAAACATATCATCAATCACTTCATAAAATCCCTCCTCGCCAAATTCCCTCTTTAGCCTCGCCATTTCTATGTCATCAAACGAGATATAGATGATACACCGCTCGCATTTGACAATAAAAGCCTGCATATTTTGGGGATTTGCATTTGTATTATTGCTTTGCTTATGGGGGATTTTAGATTGCTTGTTTGTGTTTTTTGTGGCGATTTTTGTAAAGTCTTGTGGGGTTTGTGTAGTTTGTGGATTTTGTTTTGTTAGTTTTTGGGGGGGTTGTGTGGTTGATTTTGCGATAGTTTGTGAGGTAGTGTGCGTGATGGCTTGCGTGCAAAATCCAAAATCTATCATAAAAAATCCAATAAACATAACAAACACAATATTTTTCATAGATTTTGCTACCTTTGTTTTGATTTTGCGATAAAAATAGATTTTGCTACACAATAGATTTTGTGTTTTTTATTTGCTATGCGTTTTATTGTTTTGCCTCTTTTTGCCCGCTTGCCCTAGCTTTGTTTATGTTTTTGGTGATTTCTTTTATCGCCAAATCCACAGCCTTACGCAATAAATACGCCTTATCTTTTGGTTCTAAATCGATTTTTTTGCCGATTTCTAGCACTTTTTTGCCTTTGATTTCCATTTGTGCATTTGCCCTCGCGCTAAATCTTTTGCGCTCGCCATTGAAAAAATCTGGGACAAATTCTAGCTCGATTTTTACACTTGCTTGCTTAGTGTTTGTAGCGACAAATACGCCCTTTGTGGTGCTTTGCGTCATTTTGCTAGCATATCGCAGGCTTACCACATAGTTTTCTTGTAGCTCATCACATAAATCATTTAGCCCTGCTAAAAGGGCTTGATTTGCCTCATCTTGCGTGATACCTAGCACATTTTGTGGCTCATTTGGCGTGCTATTTTCGTTATTATCGGTGTTGGTTTGTTTAGTAGTTTTAGCGTTTTTTTGCTTTTTTGTTTTTTTGGGAGTTTCTAGCTCTTTTATGCCATCTTTTTGAGCGCAATCCTCGCAAGGCAAATCATCTAAAAGCCCGATTACCACACTTTGGATTTTGGCACATTGTCTTGGTGGCTGGTTTTCTTGTGGATTTTGCACATTTGGCAATGCCTTGTATCCAAAGCAACCATTTAGCCCAAAAATACCTATCAAAAATACTGCAAACATAGAGCTAGTTGAGATTTTTTTGCTAGTTTGGTTTTGTTGATTTTGTTGAATAGAAGCTAGATTTTTTGTGAAGTGTTTTATGATTTTTTTAAAGTTTAAGATATGGGCTAGTATGGTTTTTACTGCATTCATAGGCTTTTCCTTGCTTTTATTAGATTTTGGTAGATTTTAGGTTTTGCTAGATTTGTGCGCGTTTATTTGTTGGATTTTGGTTTAGAAATCCTGCATTATACACTAAAAAATTAAGCAAAAAATTAAGATTTTTATTTATGGATTTTGCATAGGATTTTGAGTGGATTTATGTTTTTGTAGTTGCTCGCAGGCTTGCTTATCGCCTCTATCGCACGCAGATTGCAAAAACTGCATAATCTGCAAAAGTTGGGCGTTAGTTTGCGCTTCTTGCTGTGATTTTTGGGTTTGTGGTTTTTGTTGGGTTTGTTTGGATTGTAGTTTTTGGGCGCGTTCCTCACTGATTTTTTCAAACTGCCATTTATACACAAAATACAAAATCACGCACATTATTATCATAAAAATAAAATCCGTGCTACGCACTCTTAGCTTTTTGCAAAAGTTACACCACGCCATTTTGGGACTCCTTTTATGGTTTTTGGATTTTAAGCAAAATCTAACCCAAAATCTAGCAAAAACCTAGCGTTAAAAAATCTTGCAAAAATCTAACACAAAATAAAAAACCAAAAATACAAAAATCATAAAATACTATTGTATAATACGCGTTTTGGATTTTTATATATCGGAGTATGGCGCAGCCTGATTAGCGCGCACCCTTGGGGTGGGTGAGGTCGTGGGTTTGAATCCCGCTACTCCGACCACTATCAAAACATTGTATTATCAAAATCTATTTCACAAAATCAAATGCAAAAATTGCTTTACTAAAATAACCAAAAAAACTTTTGGCTCAAGACAACTTAAGCGGATTATTTTTTATCAATTTTAGTAAGATTTTATACAAATCTTGCTGTTTAATTTGAGTATTATACCTAAATTCTGTTTCTTTTAAGTGAAGCAAA
>NZ_JBSIUV010000013.1:0-64553 GCF_053654515.1 Helicobacter sp. T3_23-1059
GCCTATGCGTTAGCCGATGGCAAAAATAAGCTAAATATCCTTGCATATCGTGCAAGTGCGAGTGAGAGCTGGGATAGTGTGGTGGCACAGGGGAATCCTTGCCCGACAGCACAAGAATTAGGGGCGACAAATTCTTTTTTCAAATTATCTACATACAATAAAAGTTGCACAAACGCCACAGCCGCAAATGATACGAAGTTCAATCAACTAAAAGTCCCCTATGCTGATGAGTTTATGGGTGGAATCGCACAAAATATCAAAGATTTTGCGTTAAGTGTGAAATATATCTATCGCAAGGGCAAAGATGAGGTGCGCAGAACCACAAGAAGCGTTTTAGGATTAGAAGCGGATTCTACACGCACGGACGATTATTATGTCTATACAAATGGTGGGGCAAGCACGACAAATATCGTAACGCTAGCCTTGCAACACACAAAACCCATAATGACTTATGGCATAGCACATTTTTATTTACTTGCTTTAGACTACACGAAAGTAAATCGCAATTATGCTGATTATAATGCTTCGATGACTACACCTGAACTTGAAAATGAGCTAATCAGCTATCAGGGTAAAATAATGCGATACGCGGATAAACCTGCGGATAATTTTATCCGTCCTTTTACTTTGCGACTAAATACCACGCATACTTTTCAAATCAAACGCACAAAGATTTTGCTAAATAATCTTTTTCGCTGGCGCAGTGCATATCATACCGCTGTGAGTGTAAGCGGGACAAATGACTGCAAAGCTAACCCTACGGCTAATGGGTGCAATCAACGAGATGGAATCGATAGTAATGGCGATGGGATAATACAAGATGGTAAAAGAATCGATACTTTTAAGAAATTTAACATTGCTTATGCGTTTAATTGGGATATGCGATTAGGATTTGAAGTGGATATTTACAAGGGAAATACGCTGTATATGAATGTAGATATTTATAATGTGCTAAATAATAAAAATATCACCGTTTATAATGCCATAGCCACGAGCGGACCCACAAATGGGCAAGTTGCTACAAGTGCTAGTCAAGTTACAGTGCCAATCTATGAGCTGGGGCGACAATTTTGGCTACAAGTGGGGTATAAGTTTTAAAAAAGTTGTCATTGCGAGTAAGTGAAACGAGCGTGGCAATGACAAAAAACCATTGTCATACTGAGCGTAAGCGAAGTATCTCAAAACTTCAAAATGTAAAAGAGATATTTCGCTTACGCTCAATATGGTAAAGAAAACTCCGTCATTACGAGTGAGTGAAACGAGCGTGGCAATCTATGTTTTTGGATACTTTGGGCTAACGCGCTCAATATGACGAGGATTAAGATTTTGGATACTTTGGGTGTTGCCTTTAAATATGACAAATGTTTTTAGCATAGCAAACCCACCCCTAGCCACTTCTGCAAAGTGAGGGGAAATACTCGTCATTGCGAGATTTTTGCGCTTTGTCAAAAGTTGCAGATTTGTGGCAATCCACGCTTTTATCGTTATTACTAGATTTATGCGTCTGTGTTGTTTGTAAAATCGTATTAGATTTTGGGCTATTTTTGTAGCATATTAGCCTCTATTCTCCGCTCATTGCTTCGCTTTGGGCGTGGGTGATAAGCGGGTCGATTACAGAATCTAAATTGCCAGAGAGCATAATCTCTTCCAAACTATACAAAGTAAGGTTAATTCTATGGTCGGTTAGGCGGTTTTGCGGGTAGTTATAAGTGCGGATTCGCTCGCTCCTATCGCCACTACCCACTTGCTCTTTGCGGTTTGCGCCCTCCGCCTTTGCTTTGTTTTCTAGTTCCATTTCATAGATTCGCGCTTTTAAAATCTTTAACGCCTTATCTTTGTTTTTGTGCTGGGATTTTTCATCTTGCATAGAGACAGAAATGCCTGTGGGGATATGCGTTACGCGCACCGCTGAATCGGTGGTATTGACACTTTGCCCGCCGTGCCCACCGCTGCGAAACACATCGATTTTTAAGTCATTTGGGTTGATATTCACCTCCACATCATCGACTTCGGGCATTATGGCAATCGTTACGGCGGAGGTGTGGATACGCCCTTGAGATTCTGTCTCTGGGACGCGCTGGACGCGGTGCGTCCCGCCCTCAAATTTAAGCCGCGAATACACGCCATCGCCCTTGATAAGCGCGATGACTTCTTTGTAGCCACCCACGCTATTTTCGCTTGAGCTTATGATTTCGACTTTCCACTTGCGTAAATCCGCGTAGCGACAATACGCCTTAAACAAGTCGCCCACGAAGATTCCCGCTTCATCGCCCCCCGTGCCTGCGCGGATTTCTAAAAATACATTTTTATTGCCATTGGGGTCTTTGGGGATTAAGAGGATTTTGATTTGGGATTCTAGTTGCTCTTTGGTGCTTTCTAGCGATTTTAGCTCCTCTTTGGCAAGTTCGCCTAATTCTTTATCGTCCAAAAGTGCCTTGTTTTCGTCAATTTGGTGCAAAATCTCAATGTAGCGTTTCGCGCTTTGGGCGATTTCCTCTAAGTCGCTTTGCTCTTTGCTAAGTTCAGTTAGAAGTTTGACATCGCTTATGTTTGCAGAATCCGCTAACTTTTGGCTTATTTCCTCATAGCGATTGATGATGGGTTTTAGCTTGCTAAGTAGCATTTAGAATGTCTCTAAAGTAGATTCTGCGTTTTTGCACATCTGCGCTTTTAGCGATAAAAGTTGGAGGGCTTACGCGCTAAGTTTTTTAATTGCGCTATTTAGTCGGCTTACTTTTCTAGCGGCGGTATTTTTTTTCAAAATGCCTTTTGAGACAAATTTATGTAGCTCTTTGTTTGCTACTTTGAAGGCTTCTTGCGCTTTTGTGATGTCTTTGCTAGCTATGCCCTCTCGCACAGATTTTATGATATTTTTGATTCTAGTGCGATAGTAGCGATTGCGCAAGGTGCGTGTTTGTGTTTGACGGATTCGTTTTTCTGCGGATTTATGGTTTGCCATAATATTGTCCTTTTGGAGTGAAAATTAAGTCGCGTATTTTACAGCAGTTTTGATTAAAATGAGTTTAATTGCCTAAAAAACATTTTAAAAATCGTAGCAAAAATAGTGTAAGATTCTAAAGACAAATCACAAAAACACATAGCAATAAACAAAAAGGCAAAATCTAAGGAGCAAAAGTGGCAAAAATGACAAAGCAAGCAAATACTCTTAAAAACGATTCAAACGATATGGCTAGCAATGAGATTTTTCATAAAAAGGTATTTGGCACTGATGGCGTGAGGGGCGAAGCAGGAGGAGTCATCACACCTAGTCTTTGTCTGCGACTTGGGATAGCAGCGGGGCTATATTTTCATAATCAAAATTCCAAAGATTCTAAAGGGGAGTGCAAAATCCCTCTAAGCAATAAAATCCTAGTGGGAAAAGATACGCGCCGAAGTGGCTATATGATAGAAAATGCGCTAGTTAGCGCGCTAACTTCTGTGGGATATGATGTCATACAAGTAGGTCCTATGCCTACGCCTGCGGTTGCCTTTCTCACGGCTGATATGCGCTGTGATGCGGGGATAATGATTTCTGCAAGCCACAACCCTTATGAAGACAATGGAATCAAATTTTTTGATAGATTTGGGCATAAGCTAGATGAGAGGGCAGAATCTAAGATTGAAGAAATTTTCCATTCTCCAAACCTTGTAAATAATGCTTATAAAAAAGGCAAGCAAATCGGTAGCTCAAAGCGCATAGATGATGTCATCGGGCGATATATCGTGCATATAAAAAATGCCTTTCCAAAAGAGCTAACCCTGCAAGGGCTTAGAATCGTGCTAGATTGCGCTAATGGAGCGGCATACAAAGTCGCACCTACGATTTTCCGTGAGCTAGGCGCAGATGTCATCGTGCTAAATAATGAGCCAAATGGATTTAACATTAACGAGCAATGCGGGGCTATGCACCCACAAAATCTAGCAAAGGCGATTTTGCAATATCGTGGGGATATTGGCTTTGGGCTTGATGGCGATGCTGATAGGCTAGTGGTAGTCGATGACAAAGGAGGCATCATCGATGGGGACAACCTAATCGGTGCGCTTGCGTTTTATTTGCACTCTATAAACGAGCTAAATAGCCCTACGATAATCGCAACGCAAATGAGCAATCTAGCCCTAGAAGAATACTTAAAATCCCATAATATCGAGCTGAAGCGGTGCGGGGTAGGGGATAAATATGTGTTTGATGCGATGAAAAAATATCACACAAATTTTGGCGGGGAGCAAAGCGGGCATATTATTTTTAGTGATTATTCCACCACAGGAGATGGGCTACTAAGCGCGATACAAGTAATGGCACTTATTTTGCGCTCAAAAGGAAAATCTCACAAAATCTTGCGCCCCTTTGAGCTATATCCACAAAAATTGCTAAATATCAAAGTCGCTTCAAAACCACCGCTAGAATCATTAAATGGCTATAAACAATTATGTGAAAAAATCACAAAGGCAAATTTGCGTCCTCTTATCCGCTACTCTGGCACAGAAAATAAATTGCGCGTGCTACTAGAGGGCAAAAGCGTAGAATCAATAGACAATCTAAGCAATGAAGTAGAGAGTTTTTTCAAAGGAGCATTAGGGTGAAAAATCCTCAAAATACGACTTTTTTTTCATATATCCCACCAAAATCTCCGCATAAAAGCCCGATAAAAAGCAAAATCTATGCGTTTTTTAAGATTGTGTTGATTATTGCGGTGGTTATTTGTATTGATCAATTTGTAAAGGGGATTATTTTAGATGGATTTCGCTTTAGTAGTGAAGTGATTTCTATCGTGCTAGTGCATAATGATGGTGTGGCGTTTTCTATGCTAGCAAATCTAGGCGAATACCTAAAATGGCTTCAAGTGGGATTTTTGCTAGCGATTTTGTTATACTTGCTTTGCAATAGTGAGGCGATGAGGAGGTATTTTTTAGGATTAGGGTTGATAATGGGCGGGGGGATTTCAAATGTGATTGATAGGTTTATACACGGCGCGGTGGTGGATTTTGTGCATTGGCATTATGGATTTGAGTTTGCGATATTTAATGTCGCTGATGTCTGTATAGACGCGGGCGTAGCCGTGCTGATAGTCCAATGGCTATGGCTAGATAAAAAACAAAATCAACAAAATTCTATAAGGTAGGCAAAATGAATCTCAATTCACGCATTTTTGTAGCGGGGCATAGGGGATTAGTCGGCAGTGCGATTGTGAGAGAATTGCAAAGCAAAGGCTATACAAATCTCATCACAGCGGACAAAGGCAAGTTAGATTTGCGCGATTTTAGCGCGGTAGAGGCGTTTTTCAAAGCGCAAAATATTGAAACTATCTTTCTTTGTGCGGCAAAAGTGGGCGGGATTCTCGCAAATAGCACATATCGCGCGGATTTTATCTATGAAAATTTGGTGATTCAAAATAATGTCATTTTTAACGCACATCGATTTGGTGTCAAAAAACTGCTATTTTTAGGCTCATCGTGCATTTATCCACGCAATGCGCCCCAGCCGATTGGCGAATCCGCCTTGCTTACAAGTGAGTTAGAATACACAAATGAGCCTTATGCGATTGCCAAAATTGCGGGGCTGAAACTTGCCGAATCTTTTGCGCTTCAATATGGTTGCAATTTTATCGCTGTGATGCCGACAAATCTCTACGGCGAAAATGATAATTTTGACTTGCGCGATTCACATTGTCTCCCTGCGCTAATTCGCAAAATCTTTTTGGCAAAGTGCTTGGAGCGTGGCGAAATAACGCGCGTTAAGGCAAATCTTGGCGAAAATTACGAAGCGATTTTACGCGAATATAGCATAAGCGCAGAATCTGTGAATATTTGGGGCAGTGGCAATGTGCGCCGTGAGTTTATCCACAGCGAAGATATGGCTAGGGCGTGTGTGTTTCTAATGGAGCGCGTGGATTTTAGCGATTTGGCAAGGGAGCGCGAAAAAAGTGGCAAAGAAATTCGCAATACACACATAAATATCGGCAGTGGCGAGGACATAAGCATACGCGATTTAGCTGAACTGATTAAAAAAATCATCGGTTTTAGCGGGGAACTTGCCTTTGACAAAAGCAAACCCGATGGGACTAGGCAAAAACTACTAGACATTTCAAAGCTAAAAAATTTAGGCTTCACGCCCCAAATCAGCCTAAAATCAGGCATAAAAGCTGTGTATGAATCTTATGTAGCACAAAATGATATTTTAGATTCTCACTCTGTTATCGGGGTGGGGGGGGAACTCTCTAAATTTAAGAGTATATTTACTCAAACTTTTCCCACAAAAGATTTTACCGCAAATCACTTCGCATTCACAAAATCTACTAGATTCTATCCCAAATCTTGCTCCATTAGTGGCATAAAGGTGGCGTGATGATAGAGTTTAGTATTGTAGAATCCACCAAAATCAAAGGCGTGTATATCATCACACCAAGCATTGCTAGTGATAATCGTGGTAATATCTACACTTCGTTTTTACAAGAGCAAATTGACGCGCTTCTCCCAAAAGGGCTACATTTCAAGCACGATAAATTCTCGCACTCTACCCAAAATGTCCTGCGCGGAATCCACGGCGATAGCAAGTCGTATAAATTCGTATCTTGCGTGTATGGCGAGATTTTGCAAGTGGTGGTGGATTGCCGTAAGGATAGCCAGACATATTTGGCGTATGAGAAATTTTACATTAGCGCAAATACCACGAGCACAGATTCTAGCAAAAACGCGCAAAAATTTATTTTAATCCCGCCAAATATGGGCAATGCGTATTTTGTGCGAAGCAAAGAGGCGATTTATCACTACAAGTTAGCTTATGAGGGCGAGTATATAGACGCGCCTAAGCAGTTTTCACTCCCCTATAATGACGCAAAAATCGGCATTGATTGGGAGCTAAATGGCGTTACGCCCGTGCTTTCATCGCGGGATTTGCAAAGTGTAAATCGTGGCACAAGTGAGGGCGCAAAATAGGCGTAGATTTAGAATTTAAATTTTAAAAAAGGAGCAACAATGCGAGAAATAAAAGAAGGCGATTTAGTGTTAGCAAGGCATATTAGTGAGGCTGATTGCGTGGATTCTAAAAATGGTGGGCTAAACTTTTTTTCAAATGATGAGGAGTTTATCCAAGTGGGATTTTGGGGCTATGATAGTGGCAAAAAGCTCCTAGCACATATTCACAATGAGGTCGAGCGCAAGGTGTATTGGACGCAAGAAGTGCTATTTATCAAAAAAGGTCGCATAAAAGCGCGAATCTATGACACAAAAGAAAACTTTGTCGAGGAATTTGAAGCGGTGGCTGGAGATATTTTGATAATGCTTCGCGGGGCGCACGGCTATGACATACTTGAGAATGGCACACAAGTGCTAGAAGTAAAAAATGGTCCTTATGTGGGCGCAGAGCTTGATAGGAGGAGGATAGAGCAATGAAACTCCACCTTGGGTGTTGGCATAGAAATATTCCTGATTTTATCAATGTGGATTTATGCGATATGCCACATATTCACTACAAAAGTAGCATTGATGATTTATCGATGTTTGAAGATGAAAGCGCGGGGCTGATTTATAGCTCGCATAGCTTTGAGTATTTTGATAGATTTGAGGCAGTAAATGTCATTAAAGAATGGCATCGAGTGCTTAAAAAAGGCGGGACATTGCGCCTTGCCGTGCCAGACTTTGACAAACTTATCGAAGTGTATCATCTCACGGGCGATTTGACAAAGATTTTAGGACCGCTCTATGGCAGAATGAGCGTGAAAAATGCCAACGCGCAAAATCCTAATCGCAACGATTCTAATGCAAAAGATTCTGTCGGGGGGGATTTAATGATATATCATAAAACCGTGTGGAATTTTACGCTTTTAAGCGAATTTCTACAATCTAATGGCTTTAGCGATGTGCGGCGATATGATTGGCGAACAACAATTCACAAGGATTATGATGACCACTCACAAGCCTATTATCCGCATTTGGATAAAGAAAATGGGATTTTAATCTCACTTAATGTCGAAGCGACAAAAATCTAAGCAACATAACGCAAAAAGGGTTTAAATTTTAAAATGCAAAGGAGAGTGAAATGGAATTTATTATGCAAATGCGTCCGTGGTTTGGCGCGGAGGAAAAGCGTGCGTTAAGCGAATATATGGACGAAGATGGCTTTTTGACAGAATTTAAACGCACAGAGAAATTTGAGCAAATGATAGCCGATTTCACGGGTGCAAAGCATTGTATCGTGGTAAATAACGGCACGATAAGCCTAACCCTTGGGGCATTAGCACTTGGCATTGAGGCGGGTGATGAAGTCATCGTGCCAAATTACACGATGATAGCCACGCCAAATTCGGTGAAAATGATAGGCGCAAAGCCCGTGTTTGTCGATGTGGAGCGCGAAACTTTGTGTATGGATATAGAGCGGGCAAAGGAGGCTATCACGCCACGCACAAAGGCGATAATGCTAGTGAGTGCAAATGGACGCTATCCAAAAGCGGGGATTGAAGCCTTTGTAAATCTCTGCAAAGAGCGTAGTCTCGCTCTTATCGAGGATAGCGCACAATCGCTTGGCTCATTTTATCCAAATGGCAAACATATCGGCACGATGGGAGCGATTGGGAGCTTTTCTTTCTCCGCACCTAAAATTATCTCCACAGGGCAGGGCGGTGCGCTTATCACAAATGACGATAATCTAGCTTCTAAAATCCGCAAACTTAAAGATTTCGGGCGTAGCGGTGGAGGCAATGACATACACGACACCATAGGCTATAATTTTAAATTTACCGAACTTCAAGCCTGTGTGGGAATCGAGCAGATGAAAAAGCTAGAATCTAGAATTGCGCGTAAAAAAGAGATTTATAGGCTTTATGAAAAGGGGTTGCAAAATATCAAAGGCATAGAGCTTTTTAAGCAGGATTTAAGTTGCACGGTGCCGTGGTTTTATGATAGCTTGTGTGAGAGGCGAGAGGAACTCCAAGAGTTTCTAAAACGCAACAATATCGGCACGCGCATAATGTATCCGCCCATAAATAAACAAGTCGCCTACCAAGTAAATGGCGAACACAAAGTCTCAAACTTAGTAGGACAAAAAGGGCTATGGTTACCCTCAGCCACGCAACTAAGCAATGATGAAGTAGGGTATATCTGCGAGAAAATAGGGGAGTTTTATGGTGGGAAATAATTGCATTAAAGCAAAATATAATGATATTTTATATATAATTTCGCAATTCGCATTATTTAAGTATGTCAAACGATAAAAAAATGAGCAAAAACAATATGAGGAGTTTCTATGAAAAAAGAATATGACTTTTCTAAATCAACGCCAAATCCGTATTTTGAGGCGATTTCTGCGCAAAATAGCACAGCACAAAAAGTGCGAAAAAATCAGATTTCAATCAATCTAAATGTGGAAACGATTGATTACTTTAAAAATATGGTAAACAAGCAGGGCGTGTCCTATCAGACGCTAATGAATATTTTTCTTAATCAATGTGTTTCAAAAAAGTTAGAGATAAAAATTTAAGGAAATTCTATGAAATCTAAAAAGCAAATCGAATTAGCAATAACGGATTGGAGTGATAATTTTATTTTTTATAAATCAAATTTTCGTAGTAATTGGATTATTAAATTATTGCAAAAATATTTGGGCGATAAATATGAGTTTAAGTGGAGTGATAACCCAAAATATTTAATTTATGGCATATTTTGGGATTCGCATTTATATTATAGCAAGGATTGTGTGCGGATTTGTGTCGCTTGGGAAAACATAGCGATAGATTGGAATCTCGCGGATTATGGCATCAGCACTTATCTTATGGATTTTGGTGAGCGTTGTTTGTCGTATCCGTATTATTTTTTATATAAAGATGATTTAAGATTCGCGCTAAAAAAGCATTTGATTTGCGACAAAAAAGAAAAATTTTGCTCATTTATGGTAACAAATGGCAATGCCGATAAAATCCGCGATGAATTTTTTGAAGCGTTATGCGAATATAAAAAAGTCGATTCTGGTGGCAGGTGGAAAAACAATATCGGCGGGACTATCGGCGATAGTTGGGGCGATTTTAGCACAAGCAAAAGAGAGTGGCAAAAGGGATATAAATTTAACCTTTGCTTTGAAAATTCATCTCAAAAAGGCTATGTAACCGAAAAGTTGATTCAAGCCTTTGCGGCGGGGTGTGTGCCGATTTATTGGGGCGATGAGAGTTTGTGTGATGAAAAATACGCAAGATTTCGCCCTATTTTTAATCCCAAAGCCTTTATCAATGTGCATAATTTTGATAGTATCGAATCCGCGATACGCGAGATAGAGCGCATTGATAACGATGATAGTGCGTTTGAAGCGATGCGAAAAGAGCCTATTTTCCGTGCGGAATGTTTGGAGGAATTTTTGGGCGTGAAATTTGCAAACTGGGGGAGGCAAAATGATATTTGGAGTGCGGAAAATATCGAGCAAACCACACAAACCATTATCTATAAAAGTGAAAAAATGTTTGTTGATTTTTTTGATAATATTTTCACAAAAGAGGAAAAACAAATCAAATATGGGCAAAGATTAAACGGCTATTTTAATGAGCGCAAAGCACAGGCAAAAAAGAACAAACAAAACGAAAGCCTTAGAGAAAAACGGCGCAAAATCGAAAGAATAATTGAATATCCTTTTAAATTATTGCGTAATTACATTCGTGATAAATTCATTTCACGCTAATGTGCTAAGTTGCTAACTCTGAACGAAGATTTTACTCAAAATATCGCAAAATTTTATAGCCATTGTCTTGCAAAAATTTATCTTTTTGCATTAGCTTCAAATCACTTTGCATCATATCTTTGATAAGCGAATCTAAATCATATTTGGGCTTCCAGCCGAGCTTCTCACGCGCTTTGGTAGAGTCGCCTAGCAATAAATCCACTTCTGTGGGGCGAAAATATCCGCTATCTACTTCGACTACGACTTTGCCTTTTTCTAGCTTGTAATCGCCACGACACGCCTTTATGATGCCTTTTTCATTTACGCCTTCACCGATAAATTCGATTTCGATACCAACAATTTCAAATGCCTTTCGCACAAACTCACGCACTTCGGTAGTAACGCCTGTGGCGATGACAAAGTCCTCTGCCACCTCTTGTTGCAAAATCAAATACATAGCCTCGATATAGTCCTTTGCGTGTCCCCAATCGCGCTTTGAGCTTAGATTCCCAAGATAGAGTTTTTCTTGCAAGCCAAGCGCGATTTTTGCCACTGCGCGTGTGATTTTACGCGTTACGAATGTCTCGCCACGAATGGGGCTTTCGTGGTTAAACAAAATGCCATTGCTTGCAAAAATATTATACGCCTCGCGGTAGTTTATCGTAATCCAATACGCATAGAGCTTCGCGCACGCATACGGGGAGCGCGGATAAAATGGCGTTTTTTCATTTTGCGGACAGCCTTGAATAAGCCCATAAAGCTCACTTGTGGAGGCTTGATAGATTTTAGTTTTGTCTGTCAATCCTAAAAGCCGCACCGCTTCTAAAATCCGCAAAGTTCCTATGCCATCGGCGTTTGCGGTGTATTCTGGCGTCTCAAAGGATACGGCTACATGGCTCATCGCAGCAAGGTTATAAATCTCATCGGGTTGCACTTCTTGGATAATGCGGGTAAGATTCATAGAATCCGTCAAATCGCCATAATGCAGGAAAAAATTGCAATTTTGCTCGTGGTAGTCTTGATAAATATGGTCGATTCTATCGGTGTTAAAGAGCGAAGCTCTGCGCTTAATGCCGTGAATCTCATAGCCCTTATTGAGTAAAAATTCCGCCAAATACGCGCCGTCTTGCCCTGTAATCCCTGTGATAAGTGCTTTTTTCATCTATGCTCCTTTTTAAATTTTAAAATTTAAAGCCAAATTCAAGCCCATTTAAGATTTTGCACGCGCTTTATCAAACTAATCTTTTCACAAAGCCACGCATTTTGCAAACTTCTATTTTTTCGCTCTAGCCCCGCGCAAAGTCATCTTCTATCCGCACGATGTCATCTTCGCCCGTGTATTGCCCCACTTGGATTTCTACGATGACAAGGGGGATTTTGCCCTCGTTTGCGAGGCGATGAACCTGCCCCATTTGTATGTATGCGCTTTCATTTGCCCGCACTAGCTGGGTTTTGCCCTCTATGGTTACGGTTGCACTCCCGCTTAGCACTATCCAATGCTCGCTTCGGTGGTAGTGCTTTTGCAGGCTTAGACGCTTGTTTGGCTTGACTTCGATTCGTTTGAGTTTGTAGCCATTTGCGACTTCTAGGACGGTGTAGTTGCCCCAAGGGCGCGTTATGGTGTGGTAGCACTCATCGTTATTTTGCATTTTTTGCGTGATTTGGGCGATTTGCTTTACTTGTTGGGATTCCCCTCTTTTGCAAAGCAAAAGTGTGTCAGGCGAATCTATGGCGATGAGATTTTCTACGCCCACTGCGCAAACGCGCTTGTTTTGGCTACTGCTTACAAAGAGATTTGCCTTTGATTGCAATAAAATAGAATCCTGCGGGGCGACATTGGCATTTTCATCGGCATTTGTCTTTGCGAGTTCATCATAGAGGCTATCAAAGCTCCCCAAATCGCTCCAGCCCATATCTACGCTTACGCATTTTAGGGCTTTGCATTTTTCCATTAGCGCGTAGTCGATGCTATCTGTGGGGATTGCGCTCATATCAGCGATTTTTATCGTGCGAGATTGCGCGTTTTCATCGCCTTGTTTGTTTTTATTATTTGCCCCCCCCCCCCTAATTTGGTTTGTGTTACTTTGTAGCGTGTGGTTTAGTGCTTTTTGGCATTCTTGCAAAATCTTTGGGGCGTGAATTTTCATCTGCTCTAAAAACGCGCTGATTTTGAAGCAAAAAATCCCCGCGTTAAAGAAAAATTCTCCAGATTCTATAAATTCCTTTGCCTGCTTGTAGCTTGGCTTTTCATAAAATCCTTTCACTTCATCATTTGCGCCAGCGTGGATATAGCCAAAGCCCGTTTCTATTGCTTTTGGCGTAATGCCAAAGCACACGAGAAAATCTTGCTGTGCGTAGTCTTTAGCTTTTTGAATGGCTTGTTTGTAGGCATTTTCATCGCGGATTAAGTGGTCGCTTGGCGTGATTAGCACGATTTGGTCTTGGGAAATGCTAGTTTCTAGTAGGCTAAGGATTGATAGCGTTATCGCAGGGGCAGTGTTGCAACTTTTTGATTCTACGAGGAAATGCGCATTTGGCGTGATTTTTTCGCCCTCACAGAGATTTTCATAAAGATTTTGGGCTAAAAAATACTGCTCATTATTTACCGCGATAATCGTGTGTTGGCAGATTTTGGCATTGCGCTTGAGGGTGAGCTCATAGAGGCTTTGCTTCTCAAAAAGGGGCAAAAATTGTTTAGGGAAATTGCCACGCGAGAGCGGATAAAGCCTCGTCCCACTACCACCACAAAGGATAAGATTTGTCATTATTTGCCTTTTTCTAAACTTGTTTTTTATGTTTTTGTAATCAATAAAACGCAAGATTTTACCAAAATCTAATGAACTTAGATATGTTTGTAGTCCAAAATTAAACCAAACAAGCCTATAATTAGACAATCAAAATAAAATGGCAAATGAAATGATTTTGTATGCGCCTAGATAATTCGTGTTTCTTTTTTGGTGAGTCCGTTAATCAAAGTATTTTAGGTTTTGGTAGCGGTTTTTGTGTGTCGGTATTCGCGTTTGGAGCTTTTTTAAGTGAGTGTCTGCCGCCTGATAAAATCCTCCGACCTTATTTGTAGCTTGTATAAAGTGGGCTGCGCAAAGTTTAAGTAACGATTATTTGGGTGCGTTTTATATTTTGCATAAAAACTACAACATAAAATCAACCACAAAAGGCTAAAAATGTCAAATATAGATTCTACAAATCCTGCGAATGTATCTACTTCATCTAATCCCGCGAAGCAAACAAATCCCACAAAACAAACAACCAAAAATCCACATAAAAAATCTAGCTTAAAATCTATTCTCATAGTCGGCAATGGTGGCAGAGAATATGCGCTAGGAGAGCATTTGGCAAAAGATTCTCGTGTGGGAAAAATCTATTTTGCGCAAGGAAATGCAGGCACGCAAAATCTAGGGCAAAATTTGGATTTAAAAGATAATTTACAAATTGTGAATTTTTGTGAAAAAGAGCAAATCGATTGGGTTATCATCGGCGGGGAAAATGCTCTAGTAGCGGGGCTAAGCGATGATTTACGCTCGCGGGGTATAAAGGCTTTTGGACCTAGCAAGGAGGCTGCAAAGTTAGAGGGCTCAAAAGCGTTTATGAAAGATTTTTTAAGCGAGTTTGGAATCCCAACTGCGCGATATATCCAAACAAACGAAGTGCAAAAAGCACTAGATTTTGCACGCACGCTAAATCCACCAATCGTAATCAAAGCTAGCGGGCTATGCGCGGGCAAAGGCGTGATAATCGCTCAAAGCTATGATGAGGCAAGGCACACGATAGAATCTATGCTAAGCGGGGAAAGCTTTGGAGAGGCTGGCAAATGCGTGGTGGTGGAGGAATATTTAGAGGGCTATGAATTATCTGTATTTGGGATTTGTGATGGGGAGGATTTTATCTTGCTGCCGCCTTGTCAAGATCATAAACAGCTTTATGATGATGACAAAGGGGTAAATACAGGCGGTATGGGCGCATACACGCCCACGCCACTTTGTGATGAAAATCTAATGCAAAAAATCGCTAAAAAAATCTTTGCCCCCACGCTAGAAGGTATGCAAAAAAGAGGCACGCCTTTTTGTGGCGTGCTTTTTGCAGGCATAATGGTAGTAAAGCAAAGTGGAAAGCTAGAGCCATATCTGTTAGAATTTAATGTCCGCTTTGGAGATCCAGAATGTGAAGTGCTTATGCCATTGCTAGAAACGCCATTGCTTGATATTTGCCAAGCTATAGAATCAAAAAATTTGAAAAACTTGCAAGTAAAATTTAGCGACAAACATTGTGTAGCTGTCGTGCTAGCAAGCCATAATTATCCCTTTGGAAATAGCACTCCACACCCTATCAAAATCCTGCCATTTGATACAAATCTAGGAAGCGTGTGCTATGCAGGTGTAAGCCAAGAAGCAACTTCTACCCAAATGCTAGCAAGCGGGGGACGCGTAGCCCTAGCCATAGGCATAGCAGATACTTTAAGCAAAGCCCAACAAAATGCGTATAAAATCGCAGAATCTATCAAATTTAAAGGCGCAATCTATCGCAAAGACATAGCCAATAAGGCGTTAAAAGGCATTGCAAAATAGCGATAAGCACGAAATCTAGTAGATTTTGCAACATAAAAAAAACCAAATCAACAACCAAAAACACGCAAAAGCAAAATCTACAATCTAATAGATTTTGTAAAATCAACATTTTTGCAACAAAAAAACCCACAAAAACCACCACAAAGGACAATAATGAACGATGAGCAAATCCAAGATATACTTGATAGAGAGGATATACAGCTAGCAAGCATTGATAAGCGTTTTATAGCGTTTTTGCTAGATAGTTTGATAGTTAGTTTGGTAGTGTGCTTGCTAAATTTTGATAATTTGGAGCGAGTTAGCCAAAGTATGCAAACAAAGGATATAGAGCAAGTCATACTTGCGATGGGTTCTATGCTATGGCAGATAATCGTGCTAGATATTATGTATCAGTGGATTTTTGTGGCGTGGTATGGAGCGAGTGTGGGCAAAATCTTATGTAAAATCGAAGTGGTAAGCATAGATTTGCTAGATTCGCCGAGCGTGGCAAAGTCGCTTTTGAGGGCGATTTTGCGTGAGATTTCGCAGGCTGTGTATTATATCCCCTTTGTGTTTGCGCTAGGCGATAGCTTTAAGCGCACGCTTTATGATAGACTTTGCCAAAGTATCGTTATCCAAAAAAAGCAATAGATTTTGTAGCGTGGCGTTTGATGATGGGATTTTGTGCGTTTGGTAGTAGGGGGTTTTGTAGTAGGTGGTGCGGGCTTAGATTGTTTATTTTGTGTGGTGTTTTTTTTGTAGCAAACGCGCTAGCAGATAGCTTTGATACGACAAATATGCGAGGGCTTAATATGGAAGATGATAGCCTAGCCCAAAGCCTAAAATCCCAAAGAAATGCGCAATGGGAAATAAAAAACGCTACCCAAGAAAAAACACAGCAAATAACGCAAGCTAAACCACAGCGCACAAAAAAATCTAAAAAATCCAAAACAGCATATACAAAGCCACAACGATACCCAAAGCTAATCAAATCCAAAAAAAAGCAAAAAATGTTTAATGAGGATTTTAGCGATTTGGGAGAATCTAGGCTAGATTTTGGAGAGGTTGCGCTAGAAAATACAAAAAATGCGACAAACCAAAATCCACAAAATCCACAAGATACAAAATCTACCCCACCGCTACCTATCTCGCCCTCTTCTAAAACCGCAGCAGCAAAGTATGACAAAGACAATCAGCGCATTTTTGAACTCCTAGCTGATGAAGTAAAAAGCGAAAATAATATCGTATATGCCATCAATAATGCTGTGATGATAAACCCTGATTTATACACCATAGCCGATGTCATCAAATACGACATAGAGCGCAAAAAAGTCTATGCAAGCGGAGATGTGAGAATCTATCGAGGTGGAAATCTGCTTGTAAGGACGCATTCTGCTAGTTTTGAGCTAGATGAAAAATACGGAATCATAGAGCCGCTATACTTGCAAGACACCACTAGCGGAATGTGGGTAAATGCTACAAGCGCGACTAGCAAGCAAAATCTATATAGTTTCAAAAAAGCGACTATTTCAGGCTGTCAAGTGCAAAGCCCGATATGGCGTATGGAGGCTAGCTCTGGCTCATACAATGTTGATAAACAACGAATCTCTATGTGGAATCCGCGCGTATATATTGGCGATGTGCCGATTTTTTATTTTCCATTTTTTACGATAGATACCAACCTAAATCGCAAGGCAGGGCTTTTGATGCCCTATTTTATATCATCTAGCACGGAGGGGTTTATCTATGCCCAGCCGTTTTTTGTCCCTGCAAAATCGTGGTTTGATATGACATTCACGCCACAGATTAGGACTTCGCGCGGTGTGGGAGGGCAGTTTGAAATGAGGTTTGTAGATAGCGCAAATGATAGGACTTATGCCGAAGCGGGCTATATGTATAATTTTGATTCTTACAAAGATAGATATGATGTCAAAAACCGCGAAGTTTATGGATTTAGATTTTATCATCTAGGCAGGCAACCATTTCAAAAGTATTTTAAACTAAAAAATGAGCTAGATAATGGAATCTATGTCAATATGGTGCATATGAATGATTTAGATTATTATCGTTTCGATAAAGCAAATAAACGAATCTATGACGCTACTTATGCTTCTAAGGCAAATTTTTACCTCCAAAGCGACAATCACTATTTTGGGATAAATATCAAATATTTTCTAAACCTCTCAAAGCTAAACAACGCTAGCACTTTTCAGTCTGTCCCAAACATTCAATACCACAAATACACAAATTCGCTTTTTTGGAATTGGTTGCTTTATTCTATCGATTATCAAATGAAAAACACCATAAGGACGCGTGGCTATGGCTATGTAGAAAACGCGCTAAAAATCCCCATCGGTTTTCAATTTTCGCTATTTAAAAAATATTTATCCATTGGATTTTGGAATGAGTTTTATGCAGAAAATCTCACATTGCATTCTACAAAAAATAGCTATATGGGCGGAAGTGCACTCGCAAATACAGCCGTATCTAGCGATGTTAGCCAAATCCCAAATGAACTAAAATATGGCAATATTTTTTCGGCTAATTATTCATTATCGTTAAATACAGATTTATCGCGTAGTTTTAACAAAATCTTTCACACGGTGCAGTTTGAAGCACTTTTTAGCGGACCATATCCAAATATCGCTTATACCGATGGGCTTTTTGATAGAAATATTAGCGGGGCTTTTTCTAACATAAAAGCCGCAGGGCTAGCAAATCGTAGCAATGCTAATTTACTTGAAAATACAAATACAGATTTTGCAAACACTTTTCCATTTATCATAAATGGTGTGTGGAGGTATTATGATGATATTTGGGATCCTAGCGGGATAAGCGCGTATAGTATTTTGGCAAATACGCTAGATATGAAGCTAACGCAATATTTTATCACTAATAATGGCAGGCCTATTTTTGATTGGAGAATCTTTCAGAGGCTAAATTTTGATGAGCTAGAGCTAGAATCAAACCGCGTAAATGGCAAAATAGAGCCAAAAAATATCGCCAAACGCCCTCTAGAAAATCGTTTTAGCTTCTCTTTTATAGATGGGCTAAATATCTCTACTAGCTTTTTTTATTCGTTTTATTATAATGCCCTTAGCGAAGTATCAGCAAGCCTTAGTTACAATGCAGGCTCTTTTAGCTCATTGCTGTCGTATTATTATAAAGATGGGGGGATAAATCGCGGATATGATTTGACTTCTAGCACGCTTACGACAAATACAGGAGCGCATTATTTGCGAGGGGTGCTATCAAAAGATTTTGGTATTTTTGCACTATCAGCGCAAGTAGGCTATGATATAGAAAAAAACTTCTTGCTTGATTGGGATATTGGAATCTATAAAAATGTGCGTTGCTTTGGGATAGGATTGCGCTTTGTGAATCGTAGGCGTCCTATTTTGACAAACAATGAGAAAGAACCATTTTTTATTCAAAATGATTATTTTGTCCGCGTAGTGTTTAACTTTGTCCCGCTAGGTGGCAGTGGGCTATCGATGAGATTTTAGATTTTGGTATAATTTTTGGCAAAATTTTAAGTTAGCAAAAAGTTGGCAAAAACTAAAAATCTATCAAAATCTTCAAACTTCTAAAAAAGGAGCAATAACAATGCCAAGCAAAATCGCTCAAAAACACGCAAAATCTACTATCAAATCCGCCCCAAAACCAGCCCAAAAAGCACTAGATTCTAGCGTGGATTTTGCGCTAGAATCTAGTCAAAATCTTAGTAGGGATTTTAGGCAGGATTTTAGTGAAAAAGCAAGCAAGCAATCTAGCCTAAGCGAATCAAAAAGCGACAAAAGCGACAAAAATATCACGCTAAATGACACTGCCTTGCTAGATAAAAACCCAAAAAATGCAAAATCTATCAACACCAAAATTTCTACCAAAGACACCATAAAGCAGCTAAACAAGCAAGGTGCAAACTCGCTAGGAAATCTCCCTAGCACAAATTTTTCTAATCAAAGTTTTATCCATCCGCATTTAGCCACAAAAAATCAAAAACCATTTCTTTTTGCAAATCGCCAAGAAGCGTTTGACAAGCTATATGATTGCTTTATCAATCAGCATATTGATTCTAAGCAAAATCTTATTTTAGCTACGAGTTTTGATGGATTGTTTTTTGCGCATTCTCTCGCGCACAAGCTAGAATCCAAACTTGATTTGCTGTTTAGCGCGCCTATTTTTGCCCCGATGAATGATGAGTGTGAAATCGCAAGCGTGAGCGAAAATATGGACATCGTGCTAAATGAAGAATTGATTGATAGTTTTGATATTACGCTTGATTATGTTTATGGCGAGGCTAGACGCACTTATGAGGAAGTGCTTTTGCCTAGAATCTATAAATTCCGCAAAGGAACTACGCTTAGCGATTTGTCCCAAAAAGATATTTTTCTAATCGACCAAGGCGTGCAAAGCGGAATCACTATGAGTCTAGCGATAAAAACTTGTATCCAAAAAAAAGCAAAAAGCATATTTGTGCTAACGCCTATCATCGCAAAAGATGTCGCAGAACTGCTAAAAAGACATTGCGATACGCTAATTTGCGTGGAAAGTATGGATTATTTTGTAAGCACGGAGCATTATTATGAAAACTTAGAGCATTTGAGTGAAGAAGAGGTGCTAAACATTATGAGTGCGCATACAAAAATCGAAAAACAAAGCAATGCAAAAGAATCTAAAAGAATCTAAGTTTATTTAGTTTTTTGATTTTGTGGCGGATTTTTGATTGAAGTAGATTTTGGTGCAAATCTTACATAAAGGGATTTTATGGAATTTTTAGCTTACTTAACTGATGGCAATGTAACGACATTTTTTTTATTGCTGTTGCGATTTAGCGCGATACTAGCGTTTTTCCCTTTTTTTGATTCACAGCTTGTGCCTGTGAGCGTGCGTGGAGGCTTAGCATTTTTTCTTACAATCGTATTTTTGCCGCTAGCGCATTCCCCTGCGGTGATTACCAATCTACCTGACTTGCTTTATGCAGCGTTTATGGAAGTCGCGCTAGGATTTATGGCGTCTTTGTTGCTTCAAGTGGTGTTTAGCTCGCTTGCTATCGCAGGGGACACGATAAGTTTTTCTATGGGTATGACGATGGCAAGTGCTTATGACCCAAGCAGTGGCAACACTCGCCCAATCATTGCCCAAGTGCTTATTATTGCCGCGCTAACTCTTGCTTTGGTGCTAAATTTTCATCATTTAGTCTTGCAGTTTGTGGCGTATTCGCTAAAGATTTTGCCACTAGGCGAGGTGGCTTTTTCGCCAAATGTCATAAACTACATTATTCGCGCATTTGGAGGAATGTTTGCGCTAGGGTTTGCTATGGCATTCCCCGTGCTAGGCATTATTTTATTATCAGATATTGTCTTTGGTATGATTATGAAAACGCATTCGCAATTTAATCTTTTTTCCTTTGGATTCCCTATCAAAATCGGCATAGCACTTTGCGTGATAATCCTAATCGTCCCGGGGATTTTGTATCATTTCCGCACGGATTTATATCAGGCATTTCAAGCAATGTCGCTTATTTTTGATTTAGAGAGATAGTTTGATATTTTTGCAAAATCGCATTTTTTAATGCGCTTAAAAAGCACTTTTAAAAAACTTCAAGGATTTAGCAAAATCATATTTTATATAACGCATTTTTACTAACCATTTTTCATAACACCATTCACGCTATTTTTACAACACTTGAAAAATTCATATTTTTATTTAAAAAAAATCAAAGAAAACGATTTTACTACATTAAGCAACCGATTTACAAGGAGGTTGAAAATGTTGAAAAGTTTTTCAAGCAAGATTTTGGGGATTGTTATTGGGATTTTTGTGTTTGTGATATGTATCACAAGCGCGATAAACTACAAACTTACTTCCACAGATACCATTGAAGTCTATGAGGGTTTGCAACAACTTGCGTTAAACTCATCTTACACCACCATAAATATCACAATGGGAATCGAAGCTAAACAGCACTTAAGCGAACTCCAAAAGTTTTTAAGCAATGCCGATAGAGATGATATTATCGCTCATCGTAGGATTTTAGGACATTTAACCAAATTTGTCCAATATGACGCGGCGTTTATCGTGTATGATGATATGGGTGGGAAAATGATTTCTGAAACCCTGCGAAGCGGTATCACGCATTATACAAACGCCCCTGATGCGACAGATTTTGATTTTAGCAAAAGGGGTTATTATCAAGCGACAAAATCTACCAAAGATTTTTATGTAACCACGCCTTATGAAAGCGCGGTAGTGGGGATGGAAAAAACCATTTCAGCCACCGCTGCTATGCCTTTTTATCGCAATGACAAATTTGCAGGCGTAATCGCGGTGGATATTTCAGTAGGTGGATTTCAAGATAGGTTTAAAAACTTTGAGCGCAAAGAATTGCCAAGTCTTAGGATATTTTTAAGCGATGCAAATGGCGAGGTGTTTTCTCATAGCGATTTAGAAAAAATAGGCAAAGATGGGCTAAAACCGCTAGGGGAGGCGATAGCAAAAGCTGTAAAAAATAACAAAGATGGCAAAATCTCGCTTAAATTTCAAGGCAAACAAAAAGTGATTTATTATCGGCAAATGCCTTTTGGCTGGATAATCGCCGCAGAAGCAAATGAAGAAGATTTCACAAAAGCAATCAATGAAAATTTTATCGCCTCCGCAGGTTTTGCGTTTTTTTTATTGATATTTGGCGTAGCGGGATTGTCTTTTGCGATAAAGACGCTTTTTACGCCATTAAGTGTGATTCAAAAACGGCTTGATGATTTTTTTGCTTTTCTTAACCACAAGACACAAAAAGCCCCCAAACTGCTTGGGATAAAAAGCCACGATGAATTTGGCATTATAGGCAGGGCGATAGATGATAATATATTGCAAACAGAGGATATGCTAAAGCAAGATTCCGCGCTTGTCCAAGAGGTGGTAAATGTCGTAGGGGAGGCAAAGCAGGGGCGATTTGGAAAATCTATCACGCTAAATAGCCCAAATCCTCAAACAAACAAACTAAAAGACGCGCTAAATGAAATGAGTAGCGCATTGTCTCAATTAGTAGGAAGCGATTTGACTCGCCCTGCAAAAGTGTTTGCCTCATACCAAAAAAACGACTTTTTGCCACGCATACAAAATCCGCAAGGGCTAGAAAAAGGCGTAAATCAGCTAGGGGATTCTATCGCGCAAATGCTTAAAGTAAGCGAGGGCTATGCAAAAGAGCTAGGAGAGCAAAGCCAAAAACTAGAATCCCAAATGCAAAAACTTATCAGCGGCTCACAATGTCAAGCTAGCTCTTTGGAGCAGTCTGCATCATCGGTGGAGGAAATAAGCAGTGCTATGCAAAAAGTGAGCGAAAGGACAGAGGAATGCACAAAACAAGCCCAAGACATAAAAAATATCGTAGAAATGATACGCGATATAGCTGAACAGACAAATTTGCTAGCCCTAAATGCCGCTATCGAAGCAGCGCGGGCAGGGGAGCACGGGAGAGGCTTTGCCGTAGTGGCAGATGAAGTGCGAAAACTCGCAGAAAACACAGGGCATTCACTAGGCGAAATCGAGGCAAGTATCAATATATTAGCGCAATCTGTAAATGAGATGAGCGAAGCGGTAAATGAGCAAACGCAGGATTTATCTCAAATCAACGAAGCATTATCACAGCTAGAATCCACCACCCAAGAAAATGTCGAAGTCGTCCATACTACAAGCGAAATCACCAAACGCGTAAATGATATAGCCGATGAAATCTTAAAAGATGTCGATAAAAAGAAATTCTAGGCAAAATCTCTAGACGCAAGTTTTAATCAAAATTTTATGCAAGTATTTATGCAAAAATTTAAGCGGAGATTTTATGCAAATATTTACGCAAAGATTTTACTCAAAGCGGGATAAAATCTAGTTTGTATTTTTTAGATTTTGTTTAGCATTTTTATCAAAATCAAAATGCTTCAAAATATTTTAAAATATTTCAAAATACTTCAAAATGCGTGGCAAAATCTAGCAAAAAAATGGCGTCTTTAAAATGTGGTTTTAAAATTTTTGCGTTGATGTTTGTTAGATTTTGATTTTTTGTGATTTTTTGCTATGTCAAATCATCATTATCAAAAAACATACTCATTTTATCAAGTAGAAAATTTCTATAAAAAATCCATAAAATTTTGTTTTTTTCGTTGATTATTGATTTTTTGTTTTTAATATTTTATTCTATTTTTTGCATTTTTTAATTTCGTTTATTAAAATCAAAAATCCCCATACAAACTTCTACAAATCCCAAAAATACGCAAGCTAACTTATATCAAAATCTACCAATAAGTCAAATCCTTTACGCGTTTTTTTTTTTTTTTTTTGTTATAATTTTTTTTAACCAAAAATCAAACTTCAAGGGGTAAAAAATGTTTAAAACGGTCGCTTCTAAGATTCTAACCTTAGTCATTGGCATTTTTGTTGTGCTTATTGGGATTGTAAGCGTGGTAAATTATGTCCGCACTTCAAAATCCACCACGGATATTTTTAATGGCTTACAACAGCTTATGCTCCACTCATCTTTCACTACCATAAATATCACTATGGGTATCGAAGCAAAACAACACTTAGTCGAGCTATCAGCCCTGCTAGCAAATGTCGATAGAAATGACATCGTAGCCCAGCGCAAGATTTTGGCAAATCTAGCGAAATTTGTCCAATATGACGCGGCGTTTATCGTGTATGAAAATAGCGATGGAAAAATGATTTCAGGTATGCCAAAAAGCGATATAAACAAACTATCATCATTCCCAGATGATGGGGATTTTGACTTCCGCACGCGAGGGTGGTATCAAGCCGCAAAAAACACAAAAGAATTTTTTGTAACCGCTCCGTATGAATCAAAAGTCGCAGGAATGGAAGCGACAATCTCTGCCACTGCGGCAATGCCATTTTTTCGCAATGGTAAGTTTGAAGGGGTAATCGCGGTGGATATTTCAGTGGGAGGATTTCAAGATAGGTTTAAAAATTTCTATCGAAAAGAATTGCCAAGTCTAAGAATCTTACTTATAGATTCTACGGGAGAGGTGTTTTCACACGCGGATTTAGACGCCATAGGCAAGGATAAATTTAAGCCACTAGGGGAAAAAATCATAAATCAAGCTAGCAAAAAACCAACAGGAGAATTTCATACGAAATTTTTAGGCGTTGATAAAATCGTTTTTTATGAGCAAATGCCTTTTGGCTGGATAATCGCCGCAGAGGCAAACGAATCAGACTTGACAAAAGCAATCAATGAAAATTTTATCGCCTCTAGTGTGCTTGCATTGCTTTTGCTAGGTTTTGGTGGGGCAGGGCTATTTTTTGCTATCAAACATTTTTTCAAGCCACTTAGTGCGATACAGCAGGGCTTGCATAGATTTTTTGCGTTTTTAAACTACGAGACAAAAGACGCACCAAAATCGCTAAATCTAACAAGCCACGATGAATTTGGCATAATGAGTAGGGAAATCGATGAGGGTATAAAGCGCACGGAAAATATCATCAACAAAGATTCCGCGCTTGTCAAAGAAGTCGCAAATGTGGTAAATGAAGCAAAGCAGGGGAGGTTTGGCAAGACTATCACTCTAAGCAGTCCAAATCCACAAACTGATTCCTTAAAAGATAGGCTAAATGAGATGAGTCAAACTCTCTCACAACTCGTGGGGCACAAGCTATCAAACGCCACGCAAGCCTTTGCAGCATATCGTAGAAATGACTTTAGCACGCGCATAGAAAATCCGCAAGGAATCGAAAGAGATATAAATCAGCTAGGGGATTCTATCACGGAGATGTTGAAGCATTCGGCTAGCTTTGCTAAAGAGCTAGGAGGAAAATCTAGCGAGCTAGAATCCTCAATGCAATCGCTAACAGACCGTTCACAAAAACAAGCCTCATCACTTGAAGAATCTGCTAGCGCAGTAGAGCAGATAAGCTCATCTATGCAAGTAGTAAGCGAAAAAACTGATGAATGCACTCGCCAAGCAGAAGACATAAAAAATATCGTAAGCGTGATAAAAGATATAGCTGAGCAAACAAACCTTTTGGCTTTGAATGCAGCTATTGAAGCAGCAAGGGCAGGGGAGCACGGGAGAGGTTTTGCCGTAGTGGCAGATGAAGTGCGAAAACTCGCCGAGCGCACGGGGCACTCACTCGGCGAAATCGAGGCAAATGTCAATATCCTCGTGCAGTCCGTAAATGAAATGAGCGAATCGATAAGCGAGCAAGCCACAGGCTTAAGTCAAATCAATGAAACAATCGCCCAACTAGAATCCGTAACGCAAGAAAATGTCGAAGTAGTCCATACTACCAACGAAATCGCTAAACGCGTAAATGACATAGCTGATGAAATCTTAGAAGATGTCAATAGTAAGAAATTTTAATATGGGTTTTGTTATTTGTTGCTGGGTGGATTTTGTATTTGTTATTTGTGGTTGTGATTTGTGAGTGATTAGAACTTGCTTAAAATCCGTTTAGATTTTGTGTGAAATCTGCTGTGTAAAATCGATTTTAATGCGTGGTAATTATAGAGGTAGAATCCTTTTTGAAATGACTGAAGTTTTGTCGTATTTAGGTTTTGTAGCAAGACAAAAATATATCCTTATTTTTAATTGTAGAGATATTTTACTTGTCATTAGGTATGAAAATTTGTAGTGTGTGGATTGCCACGCGTGGCATAAACCACGCTCGTAATGACTGAGCGTTTGTTGTGCTTATGTTTTGAAAAAACAGAAGTGTCCAAATGTTTATGTGAAAGAACATTAGATTTCAAAGTCGCATTATTTGCAAAAATTTAGTTTTTTATATTTTAGTTTTTTTGCAAAAAATCAGTATGATAGAAAATCACTTAAGATGCCTTGTTTGCTTTGTAATTTTAGTATGACAAATCCTACTCTTTTTATCTACGCATTGCGAAATAGCGGAAAATCTGTCATTGCAAAAAAAAAAAAAAACATTAGATTTTTGCGCTAGAAACTATCATTTATGATTTTTAGAAAAAGATTTTAGAAAATGATTTTGCACAAAAATTTTTAAAAAGCTATTTATGTGATTTTGTTTGCACAAAAAACAACTTGTGATATGAAAAATTATTAAAAATCTATTGAAATTTTTTGATTGAAATTGTTTTAGATGGATTTTGGAGTCAAGGCTAGGATTTTAGATTCCTAGCCTTGTGTGAGAGTAAAAAAGCAAGATATAAAAAAAGGTTTATAAGGCATTTTGGGCTATGATACTACATCATTCCCATACCGCCCATTCCTCCCATACCACCCATATCAGGCATTGCAGGGGCTGGCTTATCCTCTTTTATTTCGTTGATTGTCGCTTCTGTGGTAAGCATTAGGCTAGATACAGATACGGCATTTTGCAAAGCGATTCGCTCGACTTTTAGCGGATCTATGATACCTGCTTTAAACATATTGCCATACTTGCCACTGCTAGCGTCAAATCCATAGCCGTCCTCTTTTGATTCTTCGATTTTGTTTGCTACTACGCCCGCGTCAAATCCTGCATTTAGCGCGATTTGTGCAAGAGGGGCTTTGATAGCTCGTTTGATGATTTCATAGCCGATTAGCTCATCGCCTGATAGTTTTAGATTTACTTTTTGAGAGGCTTGGATAAGTGCTACGCCACCGCCTGCGACTATGCCCTCTTCTACGGCAGCTTTTGTCGCGCTTAGTGCGTCATCTACTCTATCTTTTTTCTCTTTCATTTCTACTTCGCTAGCTGCACCAACCTTGATAACCGCTACGCCACCGCTAAGTTTTGCTAGTCTCTCTTGGAGTTTTTCTCTGTCATAGTCGCTTGTAGTTTCTGCGATTTGGGTTTTGATTTGGGCTACGCGAGATTTTACTTCTGTGGCTTTGCCTTTGCCATCGACTATGGTGGTATTGTCTTTATCAACTACGATTCTAGCTGCTTGCCCTAAGTCAGAGATTTCAGCTCCTTCTAGGCTTTTTCCTAGCTCTTCGCTTATGACTTCGCCACCTGTTAGGATTGCGATGTCTTTTAGCATTTCTTTTCTTCTATCGCCAAAGCCCGGAGCTTTTACCGCTGCGACATTTAGCACGCCCCGAAGTTTATTTACCACAAGCGTAGTAAGTGCCTCTCCCTCGATGTCTTCTGCGATGATAAGCAATGGTTTGCCACTTTTCATCGTGGATTCTAGTAGGGGTAGAATATCTTTCATAGAAGAGATTTTTTTATCTGTAAGTAAGATATATGGATTTTCTAGTTGGATATTCATTTTGTCTGCGTTGGTTACAAAATATGGGCTTAGATAGCCTCTGTCAAATTGCATTCCCTCTACTACGGTTAGCTCATCATTGATTCCCTTTGCTTCCTCTACGGTGATTACGCCGTCTTTGCCGACTTTTTCCATAGCTTCTGCGATTAGGTTGCCGATGCTTTCATCAGAGTTTGCAGAGATGGTCGCTACTTGTGCAATTTCGCCTTTGCCACCGACTTTTTTGCTCCCTTTTTTTAGCTCTTCAATGATAGCTTGTGCGGCTTTATCCATTCCGCGTTTGACTTCGATGGGATTTGCACCTGCTGTGATATTTCGCAAGCCCTCTTTGAAAATGCTATACGCAAGCACTGTCGCTGTCGTAGTCCCATCGCCTGCTGCATCAGCAGTCTTGCTAGCGACTTCTTTGACAAGCTGTGCGCCCATATTCATTATAGGGTCTGCTAGCTCGATTTCTTTTGCCACCGTTACGCCATCTTTGGTGATAGTTGGTGCACCATAGCTTTTTTGGATAAGCACATTTCGCCCGCGTGGTCCCATTGTTACTTTCACAGCGTCATTTAGTTGTTTTACGCCCTCATATAGTTTGTTTCTAGCGTTATCGCTAAATTTAATTTCTTTTGCCATTTGTTGCTCCTTAATGTAAGTTTTGATTTAGGCTAAAACGCCTAGAATGTCTTTAGATTCTAGCACGATGTATTCGACATTGTCTAGTTTGATTTCAGTCCCTGAATATTTGCCAAAAACGATTGTATCGCCATCTTTTAGTGTTTTTTCTTCTGCGACTTTTGCGCTTATGGCTTTGACTTTGCCCATAAGTGGTTTTTCTTTTGCATTATCAGGTATGATGATACCAGAGCTAGTCTTGCTTTCTTCTTCTAGTCTTTCGACTAGGACGCGTTCGCCAAGTGGTTTGAATTTCATTTGGTTCTCCTTTTGGAATGTAAAATCTATACTTAAATTACAACACTAATCATAATGTTTAAACGATTAAAAATTAGCACTTAAATAATTTAAGTGCGATATTTTAGAAAAATTTTGGTTAATAAGTCAAGGTTTTATATAAAAATTAGTAAGAAACTTTAGTCTATAAAGCTAAAGAATTATTATACTATTACTATCAAATTAGCGGTTTCAAACACATTTGGCATAAAAATACTTGCAAAATCTATTTATAAAATCTATGATAAAATCTTGCTTTGCAAAAATTTACGCAAAAATATTTTTTACAAAATCCACTCAATGCAAACGCAAATAAGTCATATAAAAACACCAAAAGGAACACAAATGCAACCCACACAACAGCAAATAAAAGAGATTCTATCAAAAGTGATTTATCCCCAATTTAGCGAGAATATCATCAGCTATGGATTTGTCAAAAATATCAGCATAGATGAAAAAGGTAGCCCAACAATCACCCTGCATATCCCATCACGCGATGAACTTGTAGCAAAGGCTTTGCGTGATAATATCGAGCGCAAACTAGATGAAGCGGGCATAAAATCTAGCCAAATACATATAAACACCCCTGTAACTAAAGTAGATTCTGCCTCGCAAAATCCACAAGCGCCGCAAAATTTTTCACAAAATCCACATAACTCTAAAAATCCTCAATCTATGCAAAATCCTCAAAATTCGCAAAATCCATTGCAAAAAAATCTCCTCCCTCAAGCAAAGTCTTTTGTAATGGTAAGCTCAGGCAAAGGTGGCGTAGGAAAATCCACCGTCGCCACAAATCTAGCCATAGCCCTTGCTATGCAGGGGCAAAAAGTCGGCTTGCTTGATGTGGATATTTATGGACCAAATATCCCTAGAATGTTTGGCGTGAGTGATAAAAAGCCAGATTTAGATGAAAGTGGCAAAAAGTTAATCCCTATAAATGCCTATGGCGTGGATATTATGAGCATTGGGCTGCTTTTTTCTCAAGGCGAGAGTTTGATTTGGCGAGGACCGATTCTAATGCGTGCTATCGCGCAACTTTTTAGCGATGTGGCGTGGGGGGAAATGGATATAATGGTGCTAGATATGCCACCGGGCACAGGCGATGCACAGCTATCAATAGCACAAAGCGTGCCTGTGAGTGTCGGCATAGCCGTATCTACCCCCCAACTTGTAAGCCTAGATGATGGGGCGCGTTGCCTTGATATGTTTGCTAAGCTATCTATCCCAACTCTTGGAATCATCGAAAATATGAGTGGTTATATCTGCCCCTGCTGTGGCGAAAAAAGCGATATTTTTAGCGCAAATGGCACAGAAAAATTAGCCCAAAAATACAACACAAAAGTGCTATCCAAAATCCCCATAGACAATGCAATAGGCAAAGGCGGAGATGAGGGCAAACCTGTGGTGTATTTTTCGCCAGATTCTAGCGTGGCAAAAGCATATATGCAATGCGCGATTGAAGTAGTAGATTTTTTAGGACAAAAATAGGTAAAATGTAGCATTGTTTTTGCTATAAAGGCAAATATGTGGTTTTTGCAACATAAAATCTATTAAAAATTCATTTAGAATTTATTTAGAATATGACAAGAAGCATTGTCTAAAAAACGCAAAAAAATCGCATAATCTCTTAAAATATATCAACAGGATTTTTTAAGTTGATTATTGTTGGATTTCGATAGCTTATATGCCAAATCTTTATAGTGTTTGCGTATAATCCAAATTTTAAAACTGCTCATAAATTATCAAACAAGCCACACATAAAATCACACAAAAACACGCATAAAACGCGCAAAAACACAAAAACGCACACATAAAACGCAAAGGATAGCCAAAATGACAACTTCTACCACCCCAAATAACACACAAGACGCCACAAGCATAGTCAAACGCAAAAAAATCTACAATCCAAATTCGACTGAAAGAAATATCAATGAGAGACGGATTTTTGGTGGGGACCCTACGAGTATTTTTGATTTAAACAAAATCAAATATCAATGGGCTTATAATCTATGGAAAACAATGCTTGCAAACACTTGGTTTCCCGAAGAAGTCAATATGAATACGGACAAAAGAGACTATGAGGGCGTGCTAACGCCACAAGAAAAAATTGGCTATGATAGGGCATTAGCCCAGCTGATTTTTATGGATTCTTTGCAGACAAATAACCTAATCGATAATGTAAATCCATACATCACAAGCCCTGAAATCAATCTAATCTTAGTGCGTCAAGCCTACGAAGAGGCGTTGCACTCTCAAAGCTACGCCGTAATGGTAGAATCCATAAGCGCAAACACCGATGAAATCTATGATATGTGGCGCGTGGATATGCGACTAAGAAGTAAAAATGACCATATTGCGGGGGTTTATATGGATTTAGCTTCAAATCCCACAGAGAGAAATATCCTAAAAGCGATGTTTGCAAATCAGATTTTGGAGGGGATTTATTTTTATAGTGGATTTTGCTATTTTTATACGCTCGCTAGAAGTGGCAAAATGCTAGGAAGCGCACAGATGATTCGGTTTATCCAACGAGATGAAGTTACGCATTTATATTTATTTCAACAGCTGATAAATTCTCTCAAACGGGAGAGAGCGGATTTATTTACGCCGAGTTTGCAAGAAGAAGTCATTGAGATGTTTAAAAAAGCCGTAGAGGTAGAATCTGCGTGGGGGGATTATATCACTCAAGGACAGATTTTAGGGCTTACAAGCGATATTATCGCGCAATATATTCAGTTTTTGGCTGATGAGAGGCTAAGCAAAGTAGGCTTTGGTCCTATCTATAATGTCCAAAATCCTATAAAATGGGTAAATGATTTTGCAAGTTTTAATGAGCAAAAAACGAATTTTTTTGAAGCAAAAGTGTCAAATTATCAAAAAGGGAGCGTAAATTTCGATGATTTCTAAAAAAATCTATTCTTTACAAATCAAAACCAAGCAGGATTTTAGCGAGAATCTACAAGCGATTTTGCAAGTGGCAAAATCTAGCGAGGAAGGAAGCGTGATTTTGACGCCTGAGCTAGCGTTGAGTGGATTTTGCTACCAAAAGATGGACAAAGCAGATGAGTTTAGCAAAATCGCTACGCAAGAATTGCTAGAGGCAAGCATAGAATGGCGCACCATCATCACCACAATGATAGAGAAAAAAAATCACAAATTCTACAATAACCTAAAAGTTTTTCACAATGGAGAGCTTATCCACAAGCAAGCAAAACACGAGCTTTTTTTGCTAGGCGAGGAGCATTTGCATTTTGCAAGTGGCGGGCTAAATGAGATGATTCCATTTAAAATCGGCGATATGACTTGTGGCGCGCTTATTTGCTTTGAATTGCGCTTTATTGATTTGTGGAAGCGACTTAGCGGGGTTGAAGTGATTTTTGTCCCTGCGCAATGGGGCAAGGCTAGAAAAGAGCATTTTGAGACATTGTGCAAAGCCCTAGCCATAGCAAATCAATGCTTTGTTATCGCAAGCGGTGGGGCAAATTTGCAAATGGCAAAATCTAGCGCGATTATCACGCCTTATGGCAAAGTCTATGCTGATGATGAAGCAGAAGTCATAAGCCATACTATCGAGCTAGATGAAGTCGAAAAAATGCGAAAATATATCAACATAAGGCTTACGCAGTGATAGAAAAGCTAGGGCAGATACGCCAACTAGAATCAATGTGTGAGGAAATCGCCAAAGCCTTTGCCCTGCAAAATCTAACCTTAGAATCTTGGGTAAAAAAAGCACTTCTTAGTGTGAATCGACTTGATTTTGTGAGTGAATTTAGCCACCTTGCGTATGATTTGCATCCCTTAGATATCCAAGGAGCGCAGTTTATCAGCTCTCCTCTCACAGTGGCGAAAATGACGCAATATCTAGGGCAGGGCGATAGCGTGCTAGAGATAGGGCTAGGCAGTGGCTATCAAGCTATGGTGCTTGCAAAAGCTGGTTTTAGACGCGTTTTTAGCATTGAGCGCATTGAACGACTTTTATTGCAAGCGCGGGACAGAATCCGCGCAAGTGGCACGCTAAATATCAATACAAAATTTGCCGATGGGCAAAATGGCTGGGGAGAATATGCGCCTTATGATAGGGTTTTATTTTCTGCGTGTTTGGATTCTAGCATTCCTAGCGCGATTATTGAGCAATTAGAAGAGGGTGGCGTGCTAGTTGCGCCTATGCTAGAAAAACGCATTGCACCAAATGGCAAAGAGGAGCAACGCCAAGTCATTAAGCGATTTAGCAAAGCTAATGGCAGGCTCGCAAATGAAGAGGTGCTAGAGGATTGCCTTTTTGTGCCGATAGTGGAGGGGACTACGCGCTAAAAGATTTTGTAGATTTTGGTATTTTTGGTTAATGTAGTATGGCATTGTTTTTGTTTGCTTATAATGCAATGAAAAAAGCCCAAAATTACAAAATCTAGTTTGTTTTATGCAAAAAATTACAATTTGATTTGTCAAATATCAGCCAAAAGGAGTTTTTATGTCGTTTTTGCCTACGCTTTTGATTTCTTGTTTATTGCAAGGTGGCGGTGAGTATTGCGAAATGGCAGGGGAAAATCTCCGCTTTGGTGGAGGTGGATTTTATTATCCACATTTATCTTCAAAAATCAGCAATCAAAATGCGGGGGGATTTATCACACTTCACGGCAGAATCGCTCCTCCAAAAGGCAATATCCAACTTGTAGGCGATATAGATTTTGGCTTTGGCAGGGGCAATCTTACAGATAAAATGATGGCAGATTTTCTCCCAAATGACATAAAATCTAATAGCGCAAATTTTTCTACCCAAATGCGCATAAAATTTGGCGCAAACACTTACAAAGCGACTTCGCCTATCTATCTAAACGCGGTTTATAGCTTAGATTCTTACCTTAGTGATATTACGAACAAAAGTGGCTATTCGCGCACTTTGCAGCAACTAGGACTAGAAGTAGAGGGCAGGAAGGCACTCTCGCGCAAGATTCGCTTAGAATATGGCGTTGGCTATGATGTCGTGGTGGGTGGGTATTATCGCTTTATTGCTGATACAAGTAGGCAAGATTCTAGCGTTAGCTCATATAGCTATTCACTGCGTGGGTATGTGGGGTTTTCTTATCGTATCGCAAAGCGATTTCACTACTATATGCGGACAAATCTGCGCTATGAGTCATTAGCAAAATCCCAAAATATCAGCGTTACTCAAGGAAGCATTACAAAATCGTGGCATTACCCAAAAAGCGATAATTTTTTAGCAGGCTTAGAATTTGGCTTTGGTTTTTAGATTTTTATCACATAGATTTTGCTAGCTTAGAGTTTTTAATGGGGATTTTAGAAGCGATTTTAGATAATGTGATTTTAAGGGCGTTTTTTAGCTGTTTTGGTGGAGGGATTGTTTTTGTCATTGTGTATATTTTAAGCAAAAGGCTTTTTGATGGCTCGCTAGATTTTAGTTTATTAGAATCTAGCGAGAAAAAATCTAGTTTGCAAAAATCCAACTCTTTAGAATCCAACTCGCAAAAATTTAATTTTCAAAAATTTCCCTTTTTAGATTTTACTTTATCAAAATCTAATCCACAAAAATCTAATCCCACAAAATCCCGCGCAATAAATGCAACAAATGCATCAAATGCTATCGCACGATTTTTTAAAGATTCTCGTTTTTTGCTCGCATTTTTGGCAAGTTTGATATTTTTGCTACTTACCGTTTTTGTGCTAGATTTTGATATGGTTTTTTCGCTTATTTTTTATCCACCTAGTTTTGTTACAAATTTTTCTGCAAATTTTGTTGCAAGTCCTTTTGCACATCATTTTGGCGATTTTTTTGAAAATCCTTTTAAAAACCTTGTATTTCCACTAGATTTTTTACTTTTTTTGCGCAATGATTTTGTAGCATTCGCGCTTATTTTATCGCTTTTTTATGTGTGGGTTTGTGCTATGTTTGGGCTAGCGTTTGTGCTTTGTGCGTTTGATTGTAGGTATTTTGCCATTTTGGATAGTCATAATGTAGCGTTTTTGGCATTGTGTGCGTGCAAAATCGTTTTTGTAATGCTTTTTGGGGTTTTTAGCACCACCCAAAACATAGCAGAATCCATAGAAGTAGTAAAAGATATATTGCTAGGGGCGGGGCTTCTTTGCCTGCCGCTACTTTTTGGGAAAATCTTTTTAGACAAAGAGATTTTAGGCGAGGGGGATATTATTTTTTGTGCTGGATTTAGTGGATTATTTGGGTGTTATTTTTTGATTTTAAGCATTTTTTGGGGTTGTGTGCTAGCTAGCGTGGGGTTTATTGTTGTATTTATTTATGCTAAAATATCGCCTAAAATTTTTAAAACAAAATACCAAAAAAGCGTAAAATCCCCCACATATCCAAGCATATTTATGCGCATTCCCTTTATCCCTTTTATCGTGCTAGGTGCTTTTGTTGCGATATGCTTAAATTTCCTTACATAAGGCAGATGATGACAAGTCGGTATATTTTTTATACTATTTCACAGATTTTTATTCCTTTTTTTGTGGTGTTATTTTTTGTCGCTTCTGTCGTGCTACTTATCTCGCTTTCAGCTGCGACCCAAGCTATCAAAATCAACATTTTTGATTTATTGCAGCTTTTTTCTTATGCGATTCCAAATGCGATTTTTTTTGTTATCCCTATCACTTTTTTTTGCGCGTGTGTGCTGGGGCTATCAAGGCTCTCTTATGATTATGAATTGCTCGTGTTTTTTTCTCTAGGCATTGCCCCGCGCAAGATTTTGCGCGCTTTTGTGTGGATAAGCGGATTTGTTAGCGTTGTCTTGCTCGTGTTTTCGCTAGCCCTTATCCCTATCACTCGCAGTGCATATACTAGCTTTGCAAATCAAAAAAAAGCCGAAGTCAATATCAACATAAAAGCTGGCGAATTTGGGCAAAGGCTTGGGGATTGGCTAATTTATGCAGATGAGGCAAATAACCGCCATTATAAAGGTTTGGTGCTTTTTTCTAGCGGAATCGAAAATAACGAGATTTTTATCACCGCAAAAGAGGGCGAGCTAAGCAATAAAGATGGCGTTTTTAGTTTGTCTCTCATTGAGGGTAGTGCGTATTTTGCTAAATCCGATGAAGTGCAAAAAGCAGATTTTGCCACGATGAAGCTAAACTCAAAAACTGATGATATAAACCTTAGTTCGTATGATTTGTTAGAGTATTGGAGTAGTGCATTTGAGGGTAGCCATACGCAGGCTAGGCGTTTATCTCAAGCAATCATTGCTTCGCTTTTTCCTATTGCTAGCATATTTTTAGTCCTGCTTTTTGGTGTGGCAAATCCTAGATTTCAAAAAAATCTTAGCTATGTATATTTGCTTGTAAGCGTGTCGATTTATTTTATCGCTATGCACATTTTAAGTCAAAATGCGCCATTTGTGGGGATTTTTGCATTGCCTTTGGTGTGGTTTGCGCTATCTTATGTGCTTTATCGGCGATTTGTTGCCACTAGGTATTAGATTTTGCTTCTAAGGCAAGAATCTATGTCGCCTGCGACAAACACCGATACAAAATCTATCACAAACACTGCCATAAATTTGGATTATAAAACATTCGCGCTAAAAATCGCTTATAACGGCGGGGCTTTTAGCGGGTTTGCCCCGCAAAAATCACGCAAGATTTTAAGCGTGAGCGAGGCTATAAGCGATGCCCTGCAAAGCATAGGCATAAAATCTAGCGTGCTAGGAGCTGGGAGGACTGATAAGGGCGTGCATTCATTAGGAATGGTGGTGCGCTTTTTTGCGCCTAGATTTTGGGAGGCAAAAAAGCTAGAAAAAATCCTAGCCCCCAAAATCTATCCGCATATCAAAATCCGCGCATTAAAAGAAATAGATTTTAGTTTTTGCCCGATAAAAGATGCTAAAAAACGCGCATATTTGTATCTTTTTTCGCCACATTTGCAAAGCCCATTTGTATCGCCATTTGTGGCATTTGAGCGTGTAGGCGATATGAAAATATTACAAAAATGTTTGCAGGCTTTTATAGGGGAGCATAATTTCGCGCTATTTAGGAAATCTAAATCAAGTGCTAAAACCACAAATCGCATCATTTATGACGCTAGATTAAAGATTTTTCAGCGTTTTGGGCAAAAAATATGTGGAATCTACATTGAGGGAAATGGCTTTTTGCGCGCACAAGTGCGGCTAATGATAGGGGCTAGCCTAGCGGTGTCTAGGGGGGAAGTGGATTTTAGCGATTTTATTTTGCAATTAGAGGCTAAAAAAAGCGCGTGGAGAGAGCCTGTGAGCGCAAATGGGCTATACTTTGCAAAAGTGTGGTATTAGATTTTACGCATTGCTTTTTGCACATTGATTGTTGCAAGATATTTTTTAGATTTGTTTCAAATTTGTGTTTGTCCCAAAAATCTAAAAATAAATAAAAAAGGCAAAATCTTACTTAAATTTGTTACTTAAATTTGTTGCCAAATTCTACGCAAAAAAATCGCTCTCCCATTCCATTTGGGCTTAGCAATTCTCGCACTTTTAGGGATTCTTGTTGGTAAAGCTGCATATTTTGATTTTGCGTTTTTTGTGGATTTTGATTTTGTAGATTTTGAGTATTTTGTAGATTTTGCGCGTTTGAGTGTTGTTGATTTTCTCCACTTTGACAAAACACAAAAAAATCTTGCAATAACCTATCTATCCCAAAATCCACAAGCGCAGCATTTAAGCGCGATTTTTTACATAGCTTTGCGCCAAAGTGCTTAAAAAGTGAAATAATTATCCCAAAATCCACTTCATAAGTCAAATCACTCACCCCAAAAAGCCCGCTCAAATCCGCGCAAATCTCTTCAAAACTAAGCACCCTATGGGATTTGTATCCGCGCAGAGTTATGCGATTTTGCTCCATATTTTGTCCCTCTTTTTGTTCTTTTTGTTGCCAACTTCCATAATCAAAACTTAAAAATCGCCACGATTTTATCAAATCTTGCGTATTTGCAAAACGACAAATTTCGCGTATAAAATCCTCCAAACCAACCGCTATTTCGCCATTTTTTATGCCTAGTTTTTGCTTTTGACATAGCATTGTTTGTAAATGCTTTATTTTAGATTTTAGGCATATTCTTGCCACACCTTGCGTAAAATATTGCGTATCAAAATCCTGTTTAATAAAATCTTGCGTGGCAAAATCTTGCGCAATAAAATCCCCTGCCTTCAAATCTTTTTTGGCAAAATCTTGTAAATTGATTTTAGATTCTAGCCTTTGTATTTCTTGTGTTATTTCCTCATCGCTACGCCATAAAATCCGCCTTGCAAGCACGCTAGAATCATTGCAATTTTTAACAAAACCAAGATGATTATCACGCACCACTTCGCACGCAAACGCATCAAAAAGCTCATTACTTAGCATAAAAACACTTTTTTTAGAAGCATTTTTAGATTCTTGTCTAAGCAAATCTTGCAGGGCGTTTATATGTTGCAATGGCGTTATGCGTGGATTTTGCGCTTGCAAATCGCGCAAAGAAGCTAATGGCTCAATGGTGTAAAATCTAGTTTTATCAACCACCCCTTCGCTTAAAACCTCCAAAAACTCGATAATATCACCAAGTAGCCTGCCACTATGTGCGCCAAACTCCACAACCACCAAAGGCAAATCTAGCTCGCTAGATTCTAGCAAATCAATGATATGCCTAGCTATCGCGCCACCAAAAAAGCGCGACACGCTAACAGCGGTATAAAAATCCCCCTCTTTGCCGACTTTTTCATCGCCACTTTTTGCGCGTGAATAATACCCGCGTTCCCCATAAAGCCACTCTTGCATATATTGCCCAAAGCTAATGCCAAAATCTTTTTCCAAATCTTGTGCTAAATCAATATCTAACATTTTGTTCTTTTCGCTTTTTTGCCAAACGCCTAAAATCCGTCTAAAATCTGCCTAAAGTCTGCCTTAAAACTTCGCAAAATCGCCAAACAAAATCACTAAAATCTAGCTTTTTTCAAAATGGATTCTAGGATCAATAAGCGTATAAACCAAATCGCTTATGATACCTACCACAAGGCTAAGAAGCGTGAAAATATATAGCGTGCCAAACACCACAGGATAATCCCTGCTTAATATACTCTCATATCCCAAAAGCCCAAGCCCATCAAGGCTAAAAATAATCTCAATCATCAAACTTCCGCTAAAAAAAATCCCCATAAACGCCGCAGGAAACGATGAAATGACAAGCAACATAGCATTGCGAAAAATATGCCGATATAGCACGCGATTTTGGTTAGCACCTTTTGCATAGGCGGTTAGGACATATTGCTTGTGTAGTTCTTCTAAAAAAGAATTTTTGCTAAGCAGGGTAAGCCACGCAAAACCGCCGATAGATAGGCATAGCACAGGCAATGTAATATGCCATAGATAATCTTTGATTTTTTCAAACGCGCTTAGAGAATCAAAATCCTCGCTTGTAAGTCCTCGCAAAGGAAAAATATCCAAATACGCCCCGCTAGCAAACAGCATAATAAGCAAAATCCCAAACAAAAACGCAGGGATAGCATTGCCAGCTACGATGATAAGAGAGCTAAGAGAATCTAGCATAGTCCCGTTTTTGCGTGCTTTGTAAATGCCTAGCGGAATGGATATAAGATAAATCAAAATCGTGCTAAAAAGTCCTAGTGAAATGGATACAGGGAGCTTTTCTACTACCAAATCCCACACGCTGATTTTGCGATAATAGCTCTGCCCCAAATCAAACACCGCATAATTTTTTAGCAAAATAAAAAATCGCTCCAAAATCCCCTTATCAAAGCCATATTGTTTTTTTAGCTCTTCGATTAGCTCGTTTGGCAAACCTTTGCTAGCTTTGTAATCGCTTATTTTTATGCCAGCACTCGCCTCGCCTTTTGCGCTCATTTCTAGCTTGGCACTCATATACTCCACAGGTCCTCCGGGTGCAAGCTGGATAATAAAAAAATTTATCGTAATAATGCCTAAAAGTGTGGGGACAATCAGCAACAATCGTTTGCAAAGGTAGGAAAACATTTGGGGTAAAATCCTTGCTTTGAAGTCAAAATATTTGCAATTTAAGTGGCGTAAAAAAAACATATTTTAAAACGGATAAAATCAAAAATTGTAGCATAGTTTTAAAAATGTCAATTTGTTTGGGGAATTTTGTTTGGTGGATTTTAATAGTGTTTAGGCGTGCTATGGCTATGTTTGATAATGGCAAAAATATAGCAAAAATAGGGCAAAAAATAGAAATAAAAAAAGAGGCAAAAATAGTTCGCTAGATTTTAGGTTTTTTACAAAAATCTAAAATCTAGCAATGACAAATCACGGTATTTGGACTATAAATGCAGATTTTTATCCATTTTTTATCCACTTGCAATGACGATAAAAGGTGATAAAAAAATCTAAAATCTAAAAAACAAAATCCAAAAACTTTTTTTATTTTTATCATTTTTGTAGTTAAATGATATTTTCTCATTATTTTAGCATTTTTGATAATTTATAGAAATAATTACCACTTTGTAAGATTTATTAAAATATTTTTATTATGATTGCGATTCGCTTTTGTATTTATATGCTTTTTTTTTACAAAAGCCATTTTTTATTTTGAAAGGATTTCAAATGAGATTTTCTAAGCACAAAAACAGCACAAAGCACCATAAAAGAGGCAAGATTGCCTTATCACTTGCGAGCATTTTAGCTATTTCTAATATGCTAGTAGCCACTCCAAATAAGCCACATTCTAATGATACTAACGGGGGGGGGGAGGCGATAATAACGCCATAATCACTCCTAGTGATAATCCCAATATTTTGCAAGAATCTAGCACGGATTTTGCCACTTCACAATCCGCCTCACAATCAAGCTCGCAATCCAACTCTTTTGTTGATTCTACTTCGATAGATTCCGCCTCGATAGATTCTTTGCAAAATCCACAAAGCAACTCACTAGATTTAGCAGAATCAAAACATAATAATTCTACTAAATCTAAAAAATCCAAACGATACAACAAACTAACCAAAAACACTGATAAATATGATAGCAAATATGACAATATGGAGGCAAAGCAGCTAGATAAAGTCGTGGTAACTGCTAGCGGATATGAGCAGGATATAAAAAATGCCCCAGCCACTATTAGCATTATCCCAAAAGAAGAGATTATGAGCCGTCCGATTCGCGACTTGGGCGATGCGGTGCAAGATGTGCCCGGTGTGTCGGTGGAAATGCAAAAAACAGGTGGCAATTCTATCTCTATGCGCGGGCTTGGCTCTAACTACACACTGATTTTGATTGATGGCAAACGACAAAATGTCGCGCAAGGATTTAGCACAAATGGTTTTGGCGAGGCGTTAAATGCAAATATGCCACCGCCTAGTATGATTGAGCGAATCGAAGTCATTCGCGGACCCGCTTCTACGATTTATGGTAGCGATGCAATGGGTGGCGTGATAAATATCATCACCAAAAAGCACACGGACAAAGTAACCGCAGGTGTGCAATTTGATATGAGATTTAGCGAAAATCCCGATGTATTTGGCAATATTTACGGCGCAAATGGCTATGTAACCACGCCATTAGTCAAAAAAATACTCTCCCTAAACTTGCGCGGTGGATTTAAAGTAGGCGAACAAAATAACTTTTTAAAACCTGCGGGGCTAACAACCACTAACGGAACAAGTGCTTACACAAACCCCTATGCCACGCACTCTGCTACGGGCTTTACAAATTGGAATGCTGGATTTCGATTTAACTACACGCCCGAATCGCACAATAGCCTTTATTTTGACGCAGAAGCATATTTCGCCCGTGTAGGCTCACTAAACACTTCTGGCAATCAAATCACAGGAATCCGCGATTTTTACAAAGTAAATTCTGTGCTAAATCACGATGCGGATTATGATTGGGGCAAATTAAACACTTATTTGCAATACTCTGCCACGCTTTGGGCTTCGCACTATGGATACAACGCAACTACGGGGCAACCTGACACAAACGCAGGTGTAGCGATAGGTGCAAGTAGAGGTGCTGGTGTGAATTGGGACGCAGCAAGTATCAATCAAGACGCGGTTTTTCAAACCACTTATAACAAAGCCTTTGATTTGGATTGGGCGGGGGCTATCATCTTTAATGGTGGGCTATACTATCTCTATGAAAATCTATGGCGCAAATCTAATGGCGTAAAAATGGATATGCACCAAGTCGCACTTTTTGGCGAGGGCGAATATCTTATCAATGAATATGTCTCCACGACTTTGGGATTGCGACTAAATTATAGTGATAAATTTAAATCCATAGCCGTGCCAAATCCGCGCTTTTATGTCAATGTATTTCCCACAAAATGGCTGACATTTAAGGCTGGAATCTCAAGCGGTGTGCTTGTCCCGCAACTAAGCTATCTCTATGATGGGTGGCAATTTACCACAAGTCGTGGCACTCAAACAGGTGTGCTAGGCAACAAAGACTTAAAGCCCGAGCAAAGCTGGAATTACGAATTAAGCGCGATTTTTGATTTTGAATCCACAAATCTAACGCTTACAGGTTACTACACAGATTTTCGAGACAAAGTCTCTACGCAACCATATACAGATGGCACTTGCGCGAACATAGAATCTTGCTCAAGGGTGCTAAATGTCGATAAATCGCTTGTAACGGGCGCAGAACTTGCATTTAAGCTAAAACCGATTTATTATGGAATCGGGCTTGATATGAGCTATGCTTTCACTTACACGGAGATTTTAAGCTCTTCGGCAAGAAGTGGGAATACTTCGTATGCGGATTATTACAAAGGCGAACCGCTAAATCTAATCCCCCGTCATAGCTTTGTAATCAAGCCTAGCTATAAAATCGGTGGCTTTGAGGCGTTTTTGCGATGGAGCGGGAAGTTTCAAACGCCTACACCTATCCCTGCGCCAAATAATCAAACCGCAGGAAATAACCTCGTGCGCGGGGCGATTGGCAAGTTTTACAAAGATTATCAAATATTGGATTTGTCATTAAGCTATAAATTTGATTTTGGTTTGGCTGCGACATTTGCTATCAACAACTTGCTAGATACGAACTTTTGGGACCCGATTATATTTAATAACAACCAAAACTATACAAATCAATATCAGCGAATATTGCCTAGTAGAAACTATTGGCTAACGCTAAGGTATGATTTTTAGGGGGTAAGTTTTTGGGGGGATTATGTAGATTTTAGTGATTTAGAAATAGATTTGCTTGCAAAAAGCTAATAAAATGGCATAAAAAAGGCTTTCTTGCTAGTGCTTGAGAGAGAAAACAACTAGCAAAGAAAGTCTAAACGGAGTAAAAAACAACAAGGAAAAACAACGCATAAAGATAGATTTAAGATATATACGCTTATATCAAAAACAACTTAAATGCGCTAGCCAAACTTTTTAGCCGTTTGGCTGGGGTGGATTTTGCCACAAAAAAGATAAACAAAATCTAAAAACTAGCGCAATAGATTCTAAAACTAGCGTATAAACAAAATTTATGTGTTTTCTAGGCTAAAACTAGGCTTAAAAAACGCTCATTTTTGAAAAAATAGCTACTTAAAATGCTGTTTTGGAATCTATTTTATGTTTATTTAAGCGGGGCATTTATGTTTGTTTGTATATTTTTGACAAATTTCGTAACTTATTTAAACTTTAAAAAATTATAAAATTTTCATAAAAATTAGCTGAAAAATTCCTAAAACTTTGTTATAATCCACCGATTAAATTCAACATAAACGCCACAAAAAAGCCACGATGTTTTGCTAGCACAATAGCCAAAAACTACGCAAAATCAACCAAAAACAACAAAGGGCAAAAAGGCGAAAAAGATAAACTCAACAAAAGAAAGGAAGGTTTCAAATGCGGATTTTGGTAGTAGAAGATGATGCGACACTTAGCAAGACACTAAGCGATTCACTCAATACAAACGGGTATCAAACAGACATAGCAGAGAGCCTAAAAGATGGCGTGTATTATATAAGTATTCGCAATTATGACTTGGTGCTTGCTAACTATAAACTAAAAGATGGCAATGCCATAGAGCTACTCACAGAAGTCAAAGCACGCTATCCACGCGTGCCTGTCATCATCATAGCAAGCAAGGCAAAGCCTGAGCAAGAAGTCGCTGTGTTTAGCCACGGAGGAGATGATTTTCTATCAAAACCTTTTGATTTTTCTGTGCTTTTAGCGAGGATTCAAGCTAGGCTTAGATTTTTTGGGACAAGCGTGATAGAGATAGAGGATTTAGTAATAAACCCCGATGAAGAGCGCGTAACTTACAAAGGAGAGGAAATCGAAGTTAAAGGCAAGCCTTTTGAAGTGCTAACTCACCTTGCAAGACAGCGCGACCAAATCGTCTCAAAAGAACAGCTTTTAGATGCGATATGGGAAGAGCCAGAGCTTGTTACTCCAAATGTCATTGAAGTGGCGATAAACCAAATCCGTCAAAAAATGGATAAAGTGCTAAATATCTCTACGATAGAGACGGTGCGTAGGAGAGGGTATCGCTTCTGCTATCCTAGAAAACCTATCGGCGAGTAGTCGCACCTAGCAACTATCAAAAGCAAGTAGATTTTGATAGTTTCTCATTTTTGTGTTATTTTGTGCTATATGTTTTTTTTGTTGCAAAATCTAAGATTTTATAGTTTTGCTTAAAATCTTAACTTGTGGCAAAAATAAGCAAATATAGGCATATCAAACGCGCAAAATACACATAAAAAAACAACTTGCAAACAAAAAGCAGATAATAAACAAACTTAAAAAAAGGAAACACATTATGAAAAAAATATTTTTTACCCTCACAAGTATCGTGCTATGTGGGCTACTAATGAGTGCTTGTGAGGAAGAAAGTAGCAAAATCTATAATACTTGGAATCTAATAACCCTAAGCGTAGATGACAATCCTATCGACCCCACAAATAGCGAAAAACAAGTCTTTATCACCGTAGAAGACCAAAAGTTTAATGGATATGCGGGGTGCAATTTGTTTTTTGGCAACCTAAAAGTCCAAAAAAACAAAATCCAAACTTCCTCCACAGGCTCTACAAAAATGCTTTGCGAACCCTCTGCTATGGAAATAGAAACAACTTTGCTAAGACTTTTTGCTGATAGTGTTGTGGATTTTGTCATCAAAGATAAAAATCTAGTCTTAGAAAAAGACGGCATAAAAGCGATTTTTGAAGCAAAAAAACAATAGCGTAAAATCCGCTTAAAAAGCCTTTTTGTTAGAATTTGCAAAGTTTGAAAAAAAAAAAAACTTGCCACGCGTTTATAGCAGATTTTGCAACACAAAATCTACAAACTTTAATATGACGGCTTTGCAAAGATTTGCAAGCAAAACGACTTAAAAAACATACAAAAAACGCGCAAAAACACAACACCTAAGGATAAAAAATGGCAAAAACACTAAATGGCTCACAAATGTTAATACAAGCCTTGCACTTGGAGGGCGTGGAAGTTATCTTTGGTTATCCGGGTGGTGCGGTGCTAAATATCTATGATGAAATCTACAAACAGCAATATTTTCGCCATATCTTAACGCGCCACGAGCAAGCCGCTATCCACGCAGCAGATGGCTATGCTCGCGCTAGTGGAAATGTAGGTGTAGCGATTATCACTTCGGGTCCGGGCTTTACAAACGCCGTTACAGGAATCGCTACGGCGTATATGGATTCTATCCCGTTAGTAGTTATTAGCGGGCAAGTTCCCACAAGTCAAATCGGCACAGACGCATTCCAAGAAATCGATGCGGTTGGCATCTCTCGCCCCTGCACCAAACATAATTACCTAGTCCAAGATATAAAAGATTTACCTAGAATCATAAAAGAAGCCTTTTATATCGCAAAAAGCGGGCGATTTGGTCCTGTGCTAATAGACATTCCTAAAGACATTTCGGCAAAATTTGGCGATTTTGCTTACCCAAAAGAAGTTTCTTTGCGCTCGTATAAACCAACGCTAAAACCAAATTCTAGGCAGGTAAAAAAGCTACTAGACGCGCTAAGAGAGGCAAAAAAACCGCTTGCCTACATAGGTGGGGGTGCAGTGCTAGGAGGAGCGCATAGCGAGATAAAGCAAATCATATCAATGCTAGGGATTCCAGCCGTTGAGACATTGATGGCGCGTGGTTGCCTAGAATCTAGCAATCCATTTTTGCTAGGAATGGTAGGAATGCACGGAAGCTATGCGGCAAATATGGCAATGTGTGAGTGTGATTTGCTAATTTCGCTAGGGGCTAGATTTGATGATAGGGTTACGGGCAAGGTTAGCGAGTTTGCGCGCAATGCAAAAATCGCCCACATAGACATAGATCCTAGCTCTATTGGCAAAATCATAGACATAGATTTTCCCATAGTTGGGGACATAAAGCTAGCGTGCAAAGAGATTTTGGCAGAGATTTTGGCATTGTTAGATTCTAAAGATTTGGGAGAAAAAGAGGACAAAGAAAAGCAACTACATTCTTCAAATTATGATGAATGGCGAGCGCATTTGGCAAAATACGCAAAGCAAAATCCGCTGTTTTTTAATGATTGCGCCACTACGATAAAACCTCAATGGATAATCAAAGAGCTAGGCAAGCATTTTTATAGCAAGGCTATCATTTCTACTGATGTGGGACAGCACCAAATGTGGGTAGCGCAATTTTATCCTTTTAGTGCGCCTAGAGAGTTGCTTACAAGCGGTGGGCTAGGGACTATGGGCTTTGGTTTGCCCTCTGCGATGGGTGCGTATTTTGCTAACCCAAAAAAGCATATTTTTAACATTAGTGGCGATGGCAGCATTTTGATGAATATCCAAGAGCTAATGACTTGCGTAGAAAATCAAATCCCCGTGATAAATATCGTGCTAAATAACAACTACTTGGGTATGGTGCGACAATGGCAGACATTTTTTTATGAGGATAGATTTTCGCATACGGATTTAAGTTTGCAGCCCAATTTTGTAGCCCTAGCAGAATCTTTTGGGGCGGTAGGATTTCGCATAGAGCGCAAAGAGGACTTTATCCCCACTTTGCAAAAAGCGATAGATTCTAAAAAAGTTTGCATTATTGATGTGGTAATAGATAGGTTTGAAAATGTATTGCCTATGGTGCCGACAAATGCCCCACTTGATAGAATGATACTCCCACAAAAGGCATTAGATTCTGCCTCTATCATCGAAGTAAAGCCAAACAGCATAGAAACACCAAACAATAAAAAACCAAAGATTCGCGCTCTTGCAAAAAAATCTCATTGATTTGAGTGAAAAACTTCGCTTATGGAGTTTTTTTGCATTTAGATTTTGTCAAATGCAAAATCTAATCTTTTTACAAATGCGTTTTTATGTGTTTTTTTAGATTTTTTAGTTTTTGATGAAAAATTTGCTATCGATAAAAGATAAAAAAAGATTATCAATAAAAAGTTTTCATAAGATTTTGCGCTTAAAAACGCGCTAAAAACTACTTCAAACTGAAATCTATGAAATTTCGCTTAAATATTGTTGCACGATTTCTTTTATAGATTCGCGCAAATGCTGTGGCTCTAGCACTTTTATATGGGGAATGTAATAAAGTATTAGCGGGATTATTTCCATTTTGTTTGTGATATTTAGGGTGATTTCTAGCGAGCCATCGGGATTTATGCCAAGATTTTGTTGCCCTTTTAGCGGTTTTCGCAAAAAATACTTTGCCACTTCTTTGTTTATGAATAGTTGGATAGGGTAGGGGTTTTCTAGGCTAATACAAAAGCGCAAAGTTTGGAAAATTTTTTGGGAAGTTTTGGGGAGTTTTTTTAAACGAGTTTTTATGAGAATGTAGAAAACAAACAATGCAAAAAAGCATAAAAAGAGCAGTTTTTAAACATTACAAAATCTAAAAACTACAAAATCAAAACTAAAAAATCTAAAAACTACAAAATCTCAGCCCTGCCGTTTTGGACTACGACTAGATCTTCAATCCTTACTCCATAACATTGTGGGATATAGATTCCGGGTTCGATAGAAAACACCATATTGTCTTCTATGATAGTCTCGCTTCTAGCGGATATAAAAGGCTGTTCGTGTATGTCAAGCCCTATGCCGTGTCCTGTGCTGTGTGCGAAATATTTGCCAAAGCCAGCTTTTTCTATTACCCCTCTTGCAAGCGCGTCTATTTGCTTGCCACTCATTCCAGCGCGTAGATTTTGTATGCAAAATTCTTGCGCTTTTTTCACAATATCATAGATTTTTTGCATTTCTTTATTGTCAAAATATTGCATCTTGCTAAAATTTGTGCCTTTAGAATCCATATTAGATTTTGTATCAAAATCAATCTTTGCCGTGCGCGTCATATCTGAGCAATATCGCTTGTATTTTATCCCCGCATCAAAAAGTAGCAAATCCCCATTTTGCAATATTTTATCGCTTGGCAGGGCGTGAGGTTTGGCAGCATTTTCATTGATAGCCACTATGGGCGAGAAGCTTAAATCATATTCTCCGCCATTTTCTAGCACGATTTTAGCGAGCGAAAAAAGCTCTTTTTCGCATAGATTTTGCTCTTTTTGCACAAATTTATACGCGCTATTTTTGCCACTTAAAATCTCATTTATAATGTTTGCAAATCTCTTATATGCGTCTTTATTTCGTGTTTGGGATTCTTTTATGAGGGCGATTTCTTGCGCGGTTTTTTTGATTCTCAAACGCTGATGAAAGTTTGGAGTAGATTTTAGCTCTATTTGCAGATTAGATTTTAGCTTCTCAAACGCGCTAACGCTAAGTTGATTGCTATCAAAGCTAAGGGTTTTTATGTTTGATTTTACTAAAATCTCTATGGCAGATTCTAGCAAATTATTGCTTGTGATTAGCTCTACGCCACTTGCTAGATATTCTCTAGCTTCTGTGGTGTAGCGCGAATCCGTGATAAAAACGCACTCTTTGCCTAGTCGCAACAATATCGCATTATCACAGCTATACCCCACCTCAAAATATTGCGCGCTTTCATCTTGTGTGATGAAGTATTGTGGGGGAGTTTTTTTTGACATAGATTTTACTTGCTTTAGATTTTAGCTATTTTAGATTTTAGTTATTTTGGGTTTGCAGAGGCTTTGGCTTGGGCTTCTTGCTGTGCTTTGAAAGCCTCTAGCTCACTTATGATTTGCCCTAGCGCAATAAGCCCGATATGATACCCATACGCTCCAAACCCCGTTATCACCCCTGCGCAAACCCCACCGCTATAACTCACTTTGCGATAATCCTCTCTAGCAAAAATATTGCTAATATGCACTTCTACCACAGGCACGCCACACGACATTATCGCATCGGCTATGCCTATGGAAGTGTGCGCATAAGCGGCTGGATTTATAAGCACTCCGCTATATTCGCCACCTACGCATTCTTGGAGTTTGTCGATGATTTCGCCCTCAAAATTGCTTTGGAAAAATTCTAACTCAAAGTTGTTTTGCTTAGCAAAGCCACGCATATTTTCGTGGATTTGCTCTAAAGTGAGTGGTCCATAGATTCTAGGATCGCGGTGTCCTAGTAAGTTTAGATTTGGTCCTTGTATGACTAAGATTTTCATTGAAGTCTCCTTTTTGTAGATTTTGAAGTGTTTTTTGGGTTGGGTAAAATGCCATAAAAAACGCCAAAGAATTGTGTGGATTTTAGCATATTTTTGCGTTTTTATAGAAAAATATACGCGCTAGCAATGCGCGAACAAACGCCACGCAAAAAATCAAAAACCCCACCCCAAAAGCTAGCAAACAACACTCTGCCATAGAGCCAAACTTTGCGCTTGGCAATAAATACCAGCCCTGCGAATATAGCTCTACAAAATACGCTTGTAGATAAGATAGCGCAATATCGCTAGGTGGCAATGCAAAATCCTGCCCACAATCCCCTGTGGGAGCAAAAACGCTAGGTAGCCACCTATCAAGTGGCAACCCAAAATCAAAACTAGGCTGCATAGAGCAACCTTGCAATCCAAAGAAATTAGGCAAATCAAAAAGATTTTCTTGGCTAAAATCCACCTCACTAGAATCCATATCAAAATCATTTAACGCACGATGAATCTTTAGCAACACCCACGCAAAAAAAATCCCCCTAACACTTCCATAAAATCCTAAAACAAAGCCTAAAATCTTGCTTAGAAAGCTAAGTTTATGCGCGATATTATTTTTATTAAAAGTATGAGATTTTTGCATATTATTGCTAGATTTTCGCAGGGCTAAACAATCGCTAACCCCCAAAAAAATCCCACCAAATCCCATAACAATAAACGCATAGCGGATATATACGCACTGCTCGCAAGGCTGCATAAACAAATAGCCTTGAAAAAATAAATGCGAAATCCCCACAAGAAAAAAGCTACAAAATGCGCAAAAAAACCAAAAATAAGCCCCAAAAGCCATTTTTTATCGCTTTATTTTTTTAGCAATTCAATGATTTTGTATTTTAAATCTTCTAGCGAATGAATGGACTTGGTATAAATCAAATATTTGCCATTTACCACAAATGCTGGTATGCCCTGAATCCTAGCAACTTCGTAGCTATCCTCCCACGAGGCTAAAATCTCTTGGACAGCTTTTTCTTGCAATGTTGCGTAAAAATCATCTAGTTTTATCCCCGCAGAATCTAGCCCCGTGTGCAAAAAGGCTTGTGGATTTTTGCCCCCTCCCCACCGCTCTTTATTGATATTATAGGCATTAAAATATGCTTTTTGTGCTTTGTAAAAATGGGATTTTTCCGCATCTGTGATGGGGATATTTGCTTTTTTGTCTTTAAACACTAGCACCGCAAAGACTTGCGAAGCGAGCTGTCCATAATCGCCTTTTTTGCTTAAATGATAGGGCTTAAACTCGACATTTTCAGGGAGTGATTTTATGAGATTTGGCAAATGTTTGGAATACCGATAGCAAAATGGACAAGAATAGCTAAACACTTCTATGATTGTATTTTTGGCATTTGGGATAGGATTTTCTAGCACGATAAAATCTCTGCCCTCTTTTAAATCGCTATTTATTTTGTTGTTTGTGTTTGGCACTTGCTGTGGATTTTGGGCGTGCGCTATGTGGATAGTGGCAAGCATACAAAACCCTGCTAGCAAAAAAGATTTTATACATTTGGCTAGCGCGTTTGTTATGCGCTTGTTTATGTGATTGCGCGTGTGTTTATTTATGTGTGTGCCTAGATTTTGGGCATTGTTGATTTTAGTTTTTTTGTGCATTTTGGACTCCTTGTTTGTGTTTAAAAACTAATCTTTAGGTTTAGACATTTCTATGCCATTTTTTAAACCTATCGCAGTGATAGCTAATACCACCAAAAACCCTACACATTGAAACAGAACTTCCATAAATCCTCCTTATATATTTGAGAAGTTTTTAATCCCTAAAAGCAGCGATATATTTTTCATATCGTTTTTCTAGGTTTTCGCGCATTTTTGCTAACTCTTCTAATGCCTCCTCACAATCGCTTCCATCACCACTATGCCCACCCTCTTTTTGGGCTTCTCTCAATGCTTTTTCTTGCTCCAAAATCTCAATGCGCTCTAGCAAGTATAAAAACGCACTTTTGCTTACATCGGGTAGTTTTGTGCGCGTATCTATCTCTAAAATCTCACTAGAATCTAGCCCAAAATCTACACTAGATTTCGCGCTAGATTTTGCATTTTTTGAGAGATTTTGGGATAGATTTTGGCTTTGTGGCGCGAGATTTTCATTTTTGTCTTGTGGTGTCAAAATCCTAGCAGGTATCCCAACCGCCGTGCAACCGCGTGGCACATCTTTGACTACCACAGAATTTGCGCCGATTTTGGCATTTGCGCCGATAGTGATGTCTCCTAGCACTTTTGCGCCAGCTCCCACCACCACGCCAGATTCTAGGGTAGGGTGGCGTTTGGTGCGCTTTAGGCTTACTCCGCCTAGACTTACGCCTTGATAAATCGTTACTTCATCGCCGATGATTGCCGTCTCGCCTATGACTACGCCTATGCCGTGGTCGATAAACACGCGTCTTCCGATACGCGCAGCAGGGTGAATGTCGATATTTGTGAGAAATTGCGCAAATCCCATAATGATTCTTGCCAAGATTTTCCAATCTCGCATATAAAGAAAATGCGCAAATCGATAATGAAACAACGCCACAACCCCCGGATAATTAAAAAATAATTCGATAGGATTTTTTAAGGCGGGGTCTTTTTGCTCAGGGGTGGCAAAATCCTCTTTGATGATGTCCCAAAATCCCGCTTGCATAGTCGCAGGGGAAGTGATAGCAAAATCTGTGTTGTTTGCGTGGCTTGTTTGATTATTTTGTGTTGGATTTTTCTCGGCAAGATTTTGTTTTGCAAGATTTTTTTTCTCGGCAAGATTTTGGGTATTTTGCAAGTCATTTTGCAAATCTTTGTTTTGCGATAAGTTGCTAGATTTTTGATTAAGATTTTGCTTTTTTTGTTTTTGTGTTTTTGGCATTGGTATTTCCTTAAATTTTCCTCAAATTGTTCTTAGATTTTGTGATTTTGGATTTTGATTTTTTTTGTGCTTTTATCGCATTCTAAATGTTGCATTTTGCCTACCGTTATTCATTTTCATCAGTGTTTTTTATCGTGCGCAAGTAGCCATTTTCACTAAGCATTACATAGAGTTGCCCTAGCACTTCTTTTTTGTCCTCATCGCTGATTTTTGCCTCATCGATTCTTTGTTTTAGTAGTCGCTCGATTTCTTTTGTGTCATAGTCCAAATCATCAAGCACATCAAGCACATTTTGGGCTTCAAGTAGGTTTTGGATTTCATAGCCTTTGTTTAAATCCTCATCAAAAATCACGCTAAATTCCGTAGGGTGCGTGAAAAGATTATGACGCATTCCTAGCACTTCTTGATACGCCCCCACGAGAAAAAATCCCAAAAAATACTCCTCACGCGTAACATCAACATCGTGCAAATACAGTGGCTTTTTCGCATCAAAAGCGATTTCGCCATCGCTATCGCAAGTAATATCCCACAAACTAGCACTTCTTGTAGGACGGCGATTTAGCCTATCTAGCGGCATTACAGGGAAATTTTGCCCCAGCCCCCAATAATCAGGCAGGCTCTGAAAAAAGCTACAATTTAGTAAATAACGCTCTTGGATTTGCTCTTGGATTCTAATGATTTCATTATGATTTTTGTGTTTGAGAAGTTTTATGACTTTTTTGATGATTAGATGGACTAAAATCTCGGTATTTGAGCGGTCTGTCAAATCAATATAGCCCAAATCAAATAGCGTAAGCAATGATTCTAAATGATCAAGACTATCGTGCAAATATTCTATGGCATTTTTTTCGCTCATCGTTTTGTATAAATCAAGCATTTCAGCGATAAGTGGCGGGTTTTTTTCTTTTAATCGTAACGCTTTTTCATCATACTCTTGGCTAAAAAGTTCTAGCACAGGAGCGATTAGCACGGCGTGATTTGCGCTTACAAATCGCCCTGATTCGATAAAAATATCAGGCTCTTTTTCCTGTTTGTTTTTTACGATTTCTTTGAGTGAAAAAACCACATCTCCGCTAAATTCATTTAGCGTGTAGTTGCGATTGTTTGCACCCTCGTGTTGGGTATATTCCACAGCTAGCCCGCCTCCGATATTTACGCAAGTGAGATTTTTTGCTCCCATTTTTCGCAATTCCGCATAGATATTGCCTACTTCTCTTATGGCTTTTTTTAGTGGCGAAATATCGCTTATTTGGCTACCTATGTGAAAATGAATCATACTAAATTGATTTAGCAAATTTGATTGCTCTAATAATTTGATTGCTTCTAGCAATTCCGTAGAAGTAAGCCCAAATTTTGCATTTATCCCGCCAGATTTGCCCCATACTCCCGTGCCTGTGCTATGCAGGCGGATTCTAAGTCCGATATAAGGATAGGGCGAACCCATTTCTTTTGCGACTTCGATTATGGATTTTAGCTCGTTTAGTCCCTCGATGGTTAGCGTGATATTATGTCCCATTTTTGCCGCGATAAATCCTAGCGCAGTCATTTCTTTGTCTTTAAAGCCATTTACGGTGATGGGGCATTCATCATTTGTGTAAGCCATAGCGATGATTAGCTCAGATTTTGAGCCTGCTTCTAGCCCGTAGCACCGCCCTTGAGCGCAATCAACAAGTGGCAGAATAAAATTTGGCATTTGATTTACTTTGAGAGGGAAAACTGCTTTAAATTTACCTTTGTAAGAATACTCTTTTATCGCGTTTTTAAAAGAGCCAAAAAGTTCTCGTATTTGTTTGTCTATGAGGTGGGGGAATCGCACTAGCAAAGGACCTTTGTAGCCTTGTGTGCGGACTTCTTGGACGATTTCAAGTAGGGTAGGTTTGCTTTGATGATTTACTTTGACAAAGCCATCTTCTATGATAAAGTCATCATTTGACCAAAATTTTATACCATAATCAATCACAAAAACTCCTTATTTGCTAAAAGCGGTTTTAGTGTAAGATTTAAGCATTTTTTGTTCTTGCTTTTTGTCATATTTTTTTGCACTTGGTATGCAAATCTTTTTTTCAAATCGCACAAAATCCACGCATTATAACACAAAATCATTGATATATTTTGCTAGATTTTGCTTGCGTATTTTTCTACCATTTTGATAGGATTGTAGCTTTTTTTTGCCCTCCTTAGCCCTTCAATCCCCAAATCCTCCTCCCGATTTATCAATTCTAGCTCGCTAAATTCATTGACTAAAAGTTGCTGATTTATGATTTGATATGCACCTGCTATTTGTGGATTTGCTTTTTCTATGTGTGCTAGTGCCATTTTTTCATTCATCACTTCGCCAAAGCTAAAAGCCACGATTTCGCCACCTAATCGTATCGCCCCGCCTTTTAGCCCTAGATTTTCATACACTTGTAGCGCGTTTTTTATGCCGATAAATTCTATTTCTAACGCCTCATTTTTATTTGGATTTGCATCTAACCATTCTTTACATTTTGTCATTATTTCATCGGCATTTTGCGCGCTTATCTTTTCATAGTCCCATTTTCCTCCGCGCTCGCCATTATTTTGCAAAAACTGATTTAGATGATTTTTTTTCTTGTGAAATTTTCGCCCCTCAAGCCTAATTAGTTCATCTATGCTATACACATAATCAAACCGCTCTTCACGCGCTATAAACTCTAGCCCGCTAAACACGGATTTGATAGAATCGATATTTTTTGATTCTATGGATTCAAAGCGTGGAGGTAAATTTTGCTTTTTTAAAAATTCGCGCAAATCCTGCAAAGCGCGGATTTTATCGCCATTACCAAATGGATAGAAAAAATAGGGCAGGGCGTTTGTGTATTGGGTTTTTATGACTACACAATCGTGCAAAATCTCATACGCAATATCTCTAGCGTGTTTCCAAATATAGAGATTCCCAAAGACAATATCTGAAATTTCATAATCCTCTTTATCTAAAAAAGGCTCTAAAATCTGCTTAGATTCTAGTGCGATTGGCTTAAATTCCATTGTTTTATCCTTTGATTTTATTTAGTTTTTTTATTGTATTTGTGGCTAGTCCATTTTAGGATAGCTTCCTAGCCACTTTACTTGCTCTCCCCATTTTGAGAGGATTTTAGCCACTTTTGTATCATCTCTATGCCCATCAAAATCGATATAAAACCCCGAGCTAAAATCCCCTCCACTTTTTACGCGAATGGGACGAGAATCGATTTTTGTAAGGTTGATTTTAGCATCTTCAAAATCTTGCAAAAACCTAAGAAGCGTGCCAGATTGTTCAAACCCCTTTAGCGTGGCAAAAATCGAAGTCTTGTCATTGCCACTTTTTGCATTGCAAAAATCACTAACAATCACAAATCGCGTCTTATTTCCGCTGTGATTTTGCACATTTTCAAACATTATAGGAATCTCATAAATCTTTGCCGCTATGCTAGAGCAAATCGCCGCACTTTGCTTGTCAGCTTTGGCAAGTTGTGCGGCTTTGGCAGTGGATTCTGTGGGGATTTGCTCTAGGGCTAGCAAGTTATGCGCATTTAGGAAATTATCACATTGTCCAAACGCAATATCTTTTGAATAAATGCGCTTAATATCGCCTAGATTTTCGCTTAGAGAAGCAAAGCTATGATGAATGGGCAGGATAATTTCTGCGATGATTTTTTGTGCAGAGTTTGTGGGGTTTGCTAGGTTGTCGATAGTCTCGCCTACGATGCCATTTGTGTTGTTTTCGATAGGCACTACGGCGTATTTTGCTTGATTTGATTGCAATGCCTTAAAGATTGCGCTAATGGTGTTTATCGGCAGATACTCGCTAAGCGCACCAAATCGCAATGCTGCTGCTTGATGCGTGTAGCTCCCTAGCGGTCCAAGGTAGGCGACTTTTTGGGGTAGCTCTAGATTACGCGAAATGGCAAAAATCTCGTGGTAAATGGCTTCTATGGCGTTTATGTTTAGGTATTTTAGAGGTTTTGCGCTAAGTCGTTTGATGATTTCTCTCTCGCGCTCTGGGCGATATATGCTAGCGTTGTTTTTTAGTTTATTTTCCCCGATTTTTTTTACAATGCTAAGCCTAGATTCTAGCAAATCTAGCATTTGCTCATCGATTTTGTCGATTTGCGTGCGCAAAGATTGCAAATTTGTATCGTGTGAATTTGTGTCGCGCAAAGTTTTATCGTGTGGGATTTTAGCGTGTGAATTTGTGTCGTTTTTTTGTGGCTTGGCATTTTTGTTTTTGTGTTTTTGTTGGCTGTTTTTTGGCATTTTTGTCCTTTGTTGCAAGGTTTTATTTGATATTTGCTAGCTCGGCTTGAATCGTTATCGTGGCTTTTAGGATTTTGGCGACATTTAGGATATGCGTAAAGTCGCTTTGTTCTAGCATTATTGCACCATTTTTATCATTAGCGCGATATTTTAGCCATTTTTCAAGCACCTTGTAACCGCCGATTGTGTAGTCCCACACTTCCGCGCTCACTCCCACTATCTCTAAATCCGCGTTTAAAATAATCTTGTTTTGATTTTGCTCATATTTTGGCTTATCAAGCGTGAAATTTGGGTTTGATTTATTTGCATTTGCGCGGAAAACTAAATCTATGCTTTTGTCCTGCGGGATTGTTTTCATCAAATGCAAATCGATGAGATTTTGCCCGAGATTTGCAAATCGTTCAAATTGCGATTGGCTTACTTCAAAGTCGACTCTAGGGAAGCCGATTTTTAGATACTCCAAATATTTTGCGCGATATGCGGGATTGTAAAGATTGCCATAAATAAATGCCAAAATCTGCTCTGGACTTTTGGATTTTAAAACCTTGTGCTTTGCGATAAAGTCGCTAAATTCTTGCGTGAAATTAGGGGTTTTGTCGCCTTGCAAAAATTCATCGGGGTAAGTATAAAGTGGCGCAATATAGGTTTGTCCGCCGTTGTAGTGAATATCCGTAGGCTTATTACTTATGATTGCGTTGTCATACACGCTTAATTCGCAATCTTTGGTAAAGCAAATTCCTAAATTTTCGCCCATTAAAAAATGCTTCATTGTTTCAAATCGTGGATAGCCTAAAAATCCTTTTGTTTTGCCACTTGTAAAGGTGTAGCGAATATCAAAGGGACGATAGGCGATTTTTTGGATTTTCTCTACCCACCCCCTAACCCCCTCCGCAAGGGAGGGGGAAGATTTAAGAGAATCCACACGCGCAAGGGAGGGGGAAACAGAAAAAGCCCCTCCCCTTGCGGGAGGGGTTTGGGGTGGGGTATTTTTATGGATTGCCGCGTTCGCTTCGCTCTCTCGCAATGACGGATTACCCACCCCTAAATCCCCTCCGCAAGGGAAGGGACTTTTGGATTTGCCATTTTGCTCCCCCTCCCTTGCGAATGGATTCGCCCTTTGTTCCCCCTCCATTGCGAAGTCGCACCTCTCTTGTTCCCCCTCCCTTGCGGAGGGGGCTAGGGGGTGGGTAGATTTTGGTAAAACAAAATCAGCTTCCAAAGCCTCTTTAATCACACACAAAACGCCCTCCAAATTTTCTAAAATCTCATTATTCCAAAATCTTAAAATCCTAAAATTTTGCGATTCTAAATAAAAATCTCTTTGAATGTCGGAGTGGTTTATTTTTTCATACCCACCCCCTTTATCCCCCTCCGCAAGGGAGGGGGAATCAAATGTAAGCCCCTCCCCTTGCGGGAGGGGTTTGGGGTGGGGTAATTCGGTTTGATTGTGTTGTCCGCCATCGCATTCGATAATGAGCCGTTTTTCTAGGCATACAAAATTTGCGATATATTTAGAATCAATCACAAATTGCCGTCTAAATCCAAAACCTAATTTTTTACCGCGCAATTCTTGCCAAAGTTTATTTTCTGCGTCAGTTGGATTTTTGCGCATTTGTCGGCTAAAATCTTTCATATATGGTGCAAGTGTGCGGTGTTTAAGATTTTCATACCCACCCCCTAGCCCCCTCCGCAAGGGAGGGGGAACAAGAGTTGAAGCTACTTCTGCTTTTGCCCTTTCTATGCTCCAATCTCTTGAATCTTTTCCTAATTGATATTTTTGTCGTATCGCCTCAATTTCTAATTTGACAAAATCATTCACAATATTCACAACATTTTGTTTATTAAAATGAATGCAAATTTTGTCTTTTTCTGTTTTGATTCCGCTATTAAAATTCTTAAAGATTGCTTTTGATTCGCCTAAAGATTCGTTTTTTGCTAACGCCCAAAATTTATTGTATTCGTTGCTTTTAAAACTTTTTGGCACAAACCAAAAATATGGCGAATCTAACTTTAATTTTTTCCATTTTATTGATTTTAGCCCTTTGTCTGCGATTTTGTTTAGTAACGCAAATTTATCTTTACGGCGCAAGATTTCGTTGTCTTTTGTGGAGAAGTAGTGGATTTGGGCTAAATTATACCCACCCCCTTTATCCCCCTCCGCAATGGAGGTGGAGGATTCGGAGTAGCTATGCGCAAGGGAGGGATTTTTTGGATTACTTCGATTTGGCGTTGCCAAATCTCGCAATGACGAATGACCCACCCCTAAATCCCCTCCGCAAGGGAGGGGACTTTTTAATACGCTTTCTTGTTCCCCATCCATTGCGAAGTAATACTTCTCTTGTTCCCCCTCCCTTGCGGAGGGGGCTAGGGGGTGGGTGTCATATTTCACAAACAAACTTATGCAAACGCCTACGCGAATGTCAAAGACATTTTTGTCGTTTTTACCATCTATTTCGTTATGTCCGTGCAAGTTTAAAATATAGATTTCATCGAATGTTTTTGCTAACGATTCGCGCATTTTGCGATGAGTGCGCCCGTAGAGATATGAATTATTGGTGATAAAGCCCATAATGCCGTGATTTTTGTTTTGCTCGGTTAGCTTCCATTGTGCAAAGCGAATGAATTTTATATAATCATCATCTAATGGCTGGATATTTTGCTCATTTAAGCCCATTTTATACGAATCTAAAAGCGTTAAAATCTCTTTATGTTTGTTTTTGGATTTTACATTGTAGGGAGGATTTCCCAAAATCACGAGCAAATCCTCTTTGTGTTTGAGTTGCAAGGATTTATCACGCTCGTTTTTTAGCGTGTCAAAGGGGACTTGGAGGTAAATCTGTCGTCCCATATCTAAATCTAGCGTATTTGTGAGATAGACTTGAAACTTTTGATGCGCACTAAACTCGCTAAAGCCTTGAGCGCGCAAAAGTGAGCTTAACTTCAAATGCGCCACGATATAAGGCACGAAACTCATCTCAAAGCCATAAATATCCCTAAAACATTTATTGATAATGACATTTTTAGCAAAGACTTCGCTTTGATTTTGCAAAATCAGCTCAAATACTTTTGCCAAAAAGCTACCCGTCCCTGTGGCGAAATCTAGGACTTTCACGCTTTCATCGCTAAAAGTTTTGCCAAAATGCGTTTGCAGTAGCTCATCTATACTACGCACAATCATATTTACGATAGGCTCTGGCGTGTAGAAAACGCCACCTTCTTTGCGTTTTTGCTCCCCGCGTAACTCATCATACGCCCTCAAAAAATCCTCGTAAAGATAAATGCTAAGCTCCCCAATCTCTTTTTGGAAGCTAGTTGCTAGGCTTGGTTTATCAATAAGCGCAATGGTTTTAATGATATTGCTTAGCGCGTAGGCGATAGAATCGGGCAAGTTTCGCGCTGGGAGGGAAGATTCTATAAACTCGCGCAAGGTTACAAAATGTTTAGGCAGTAGGGCTACAAACATTTCGGTAGGGATTTTGTCAATCTCATAGATTTCACTCTCAATGTGGGCTACAAACGCTCCATATACGATACTCTGTGCCACAATGTCGCAAAACTCAATCTCGCTAATATCCGCACTCTCTAAATCCCTAAATGATTGGTAGGATTTATCAAACGCGGCGTGAAAATCTGTGGTGGTGCTTGTCTGCGTGGTGGCGGTGAGTAAATTTGTGGCATTGGATTCTAAATCTTGCGTGCTAAACTCATTAAAAATCGCGGTGCTTAAATAAAAACTTTGTGTGCTTAGGACTTTTACTAACTCATCTTTTTGTGTGATTTGCGCGGTAGTGTGGAAAAACTCGCTTAAAAGTTGAGAGATTCTCGTGGTGGATTCTATAAGCTTAGTTTTTTGCGTGGCTTTATCTTGTGTGGCGTTTAGTAGGTTTGATTCAACGCCGTTTGGGAACAGCACCAAATCATCGATAATCTTGCCATAAGATAGCAAAATAAAGCGATTATAATCCGTCAAAATGATATTGTGGCAGACGCTTAAGTATTTTTCGATTTGTTTGCCTTTGACTAGCGGGCTTAAATCCACGCCATAGTTTTTACACTCGATAAAGCCCACAAGCGATTCATAGCCGACTTTTTCTTGCGGTATTTGAGTTTTTGAGTCTTGTGGCATTTTATGGACAACTTTAAAATCAGGGCGGATACTGCCTTGCCCTTGCTTTGACTTTGGCTCGTGGATAATGACAATCTCGCCTTGCTCGCTACTTTGACTTTGCGCGGCTTGTGTAGGCTTAGATGCGTTTAATAGATTTTCAAGCGCAGTGCGAAACGAATGCTCATTTGCATCGCCACGATTTATAAGGCTTTGCAAGGTGTTGTGATAGTCTAAAATATAAGTTTGCATTTGTATCACCATTTTAAGTTTTTAGGCTTTTTTTTATTGTTTGGTTTAGATTTTGTCGTAGTTTTTGTTTTTTTGTCAAATATTGCATTTTTGGATTTTATATTTGTAGGTTTTTTAGATTTTGCAGTTTTTATGGTTTTTTCAAAATCTTGTAGGCATTTTAGCTCGTTTGCCACTAGCTCGCTAAGCTCCTCGCGCTCTTTTAGCACTCTTATGCTTTGTGTGCTAATTTTGCCATTATCTTGCGTGCAGAAGCCTATTTCTGCGGGTTTTGTGCGCGTGTTATAATTACTAGCCATTGAATAGCCATAAGCCCCTGCATTGCAAAAACCTAGTATATCGCCCGCTTGCAATGGTGGCAACTCAACGCCATTCAAAAATGTATCACTACTCTCACACACAGGACCTACGATGTCAGCTTTAGTTTTATCCCCTCTTTTTTGCGTGTCTTTGTCATAGATTTGCACTTGATGGACTGCGCTATATAGGGCAGGGCGCATCAAATCATTCATACCGCTATCTATGATTACAAATCGTTTGTTTTGCGTGTGTTTTTCATATAGCACTTTTGTAAGCAGCACTCCTGCGTTGCCTACGATTCTGCGTCCGGGCTCACAGATTATCGTAAAATCACTCCCCTTTAGCTCCGCTAAAATCGCTTGAGCATAATCATAAAGAGAGATTTCTTCTTCGTTTTCATAGCGGATACCTAGCCCCCCGCCAATGTCAAAAAACCTTAGCTCAATCCCCAAAGCTAGCAGAGATTTTGCTAGCTCTGCGATTTTGCTCGCACTTTGCTTTATGGGAGCTAAATCACAAATCTGTGAGCCGATATGAAAATGAATGCCGATTGGCTCTAAAAATGGCGACTTATGCGCATAAAGATAGGCTTGCTTAGCACTTTCTATGTCTAGTCCAAATTTATTTTCGCTAAGCCCTGTGGAAATGTATGGGTGGGTTTTTGCATCGATATTTGGATTTACGCGGATAGAGATTCTAGCTTTTTTTGGCTCGCCACCAAAATTAGATTTTGTGCTAGTTTGCTCTTTGTGTAGCTTTTGTGCGATTTGCTCGATAGTTTGTAGCTCTTGAGTGGATTCTACATTTAAAAACAAAATATCTAGCTTTAGTGCTTCTTCTATCTCGCTAGGGCGTTTGCCAACCCCTGAAAAAATGATTTTGTATTTTGGGATTTTAGCTAGCAGTGCGCGTCTAACCTCTCCGATAGAGACGCAGTCAGCCCCACTGCCAAGCCTAGCTAGCAGGGATAAAATCCCTAGATTTGAGTTTGCCTTTAGCGCGTAGCAAATAAGCGATTTACGCCCGCTAAAGGCTTGCTTAAAATCTAAAAAGTTTGATTGTATACGCGATAAATCATAGACATAAAGGGGAGTGTCGTATTTTTTTGCTAATTCTAAAAAAGTGTCCTGCATAAAAATCCTTGCATAAAAAAGCGCAATCTAACAAAAAATTGGCTAAAATCATAGCCAAAATTCTAGCAAAAACAAGTTTAATTCAAGTTTATGCTAAGCAAAAGAAAATGTAATCTTTCAATAAAAGTTGGGAAAAAATGTTTGAACTAGTCGCATACTTAAGCCTTTTTATCATTGTTATCGTTTCAGCCCTTATCATTGTCGCAAAAGTATCCAAAAAAACTCCCGTAGTGATACGGTCTGGCGATGATTTTGCGTATGAAGAGACTATCACTTATGAAACCATAATGGTAACCATAGAATCAGAAGATAGCACTTTTGTGGATTTGCAAGACGCGGTAAAAGAGATGTTTTCTTATTATGATGTGTTAGATTTAAGCAAGACGCAAAAACGGCTATTTTTGTTTGCCCTTAGCAAGCACCCAAATGTAAAATCCCCTCTTGTTTTATCTGCTTTAAATGAAATGAGTAAGCGAAATCCAGATATGGCAAAAGATTTGGATTTAAGCGTAAGACGCGGGCTTGATAGACGATAACTTATCTACTTTTACAACCATTTTTCACAACAATGCAAAAACTCCCCAAAATCGCCATTATCGGCAGACCAAATGTAGGCAAATCTTGCCTTTTTAACCGCCTAGCCAAGCAAAAAATCGCCATTACTTCAAATATTAGCGGGACTACACGCGATACCAATTACACACCGATTTATCTACTAAATCCTGCGCAAAAAGATTCTATTTACAAAGACAATATTCTAAAAAATACTTCGCAAAATCTAAATCCCGCGCAAAATCTAGATTCTACGCAAAATCTACCAAATGCTATGCTTATCGATACGGGAGGCATAGAGCAAAAAAGCCAAGATGAGCTATTTTTGCAGGTTTCACAAAGAGCAAAAGATACGAGCAAAGATGCGGATTTGGTGCTGTATATGGTAGATGGGCAAAATCCTCCAAATGATGAGGATAGAAAAATCATCTATGAGATTTTGAAACTAAAGAAAAAAAATACGCCCTGTTTTTTGGTGGTAAATAAAATTGATAGCGATGCGCAAAATGACGGGGCGTATTTGTTTTATGAGTTTGGCTTGCAAGAGGTGTTTTTTATCTCTGTGGCACATAATAGGGGCATTAGCAATTTGCAAAATGCGATATTTAACGCACTTTTTTTTAAAAACACGCATAAAAATCCACATAATCCTACTTTGATAATAAGCGATGACGAGCTAATCTCTAGCCTAGAAAAAAGCGTGAATCTAAATAATGTTGCGACAAAAAATACAAAATCTAGCGTGCAAGATATGCAGGATTTTCCTCAAAACGATAGCCAAGACAGTAATGTAGAAAATCACAAAACAAGCCAAGACGCACAAAATAGCGAAATCAAAATCGGTATCATAGGGCGTGTAAATGTCGGCAAATCTAGCCTACTAAACGCGCTAACGCAAAAAGAGCGGGCAATAGTTAGCAAAAAAGCGGGGACTACCATAGACCCTGTCGATGAAAGCATAGCGCACAAAGGCATAAAACTAACATTCGTAGATACCGCAGGGATTCGCAAAAGAGGCAAGATTGAGCAGTTAGAAAAATTTGCGCTTGATAGGACAAATAAGATTTTGGCACAAAGTGATATAGCTCTGCTTGTGCTAGATGCGAGTGAGAAATTATGCGAGCTAGATGAGCGCATTTTCTCACTAACCCAAAAACACGCGCTCGGCGTAATCGTGATATGGAATAAATGGGATATAAAATACGCAGATTTTGATAGTATCAAAGCGGAATTTGAGCGAAAATTTCGATTTTTAGAATACGCCCCAAGACTTACCATAAGTGCAAAAAATAAACGCCACATAACCGAGCTAAAAGACAAGATTTTAGAGATTTATCAAAATTTTAGCCTAAGAATCCCCACCGCAAAGCTAAATGAAATCATTACCCGCGCTGTGCAAAACCACGCAATCCCAAGTGATAAAGGCAAGCTAGTCAAAATCTATTATGCTACGCAATTTGAATCCAAACCGCCACAAATCGCCATTATTTCCAATCGCCCAAATAACATTCATTTTAGCTATAAGCGGTATTTGATAAATTGTTTGAGGGATTGTTTTTCTCTTAGTGGCGTGCCTATTTTGCTGCATTTTAGGGATAAAAATGCGCAACATAATGATAGCGAGGATTTTAGCCTAGAATCTCTTTTTGATAAACGCAAATCAAAATCTAGCAGAGATTCTCACAAAAAACTAAAATCTAGCAAAAATGCTAAGCACGCATTTAATAAGGCATTTTCCACAAAAACCACCCCCAAAACAAAATCAAAAATGCGCAAAAAAGAAAGGCTCAATCCAACTTAAGCGGTTAATTTCTTATCATTTTTGTGCCAAGATTTTATACAAATCTTGCTGTTTAATTTGAGTATTGTATCTAAATTTTGTTTCTTTTAAATGAAGCAAGAAATTCTCTTTTTTGATTCCTTTAATTTAGTAAGTCTATGCTCTGCATAGCCACTTTTGCTTGTAGTTGCAAGCAAAGCGAAACAAAAAATCTACTAATCCATCATAAATCCTCCAAAGTGTCGCTATAAATAGTAAAATTTTCAATAGTCAAAACAAAACCCCCTTACACAAAGTAAAAACCCCACTTCATAAAACCAAACCCCCTCCACAAAGCAATGCCCCGTAACATAGTAGGTGCTTAAAAGACATTGCCCCGAGCAGATATGACAAACCAAAGTCCCTTATGACAAACAAAAATCCTTTATGACAAACCAAAAAACATTAGGCTCAAGACAACTTAAGCG
>NZ_JBSIUV010000014.1:0-61517 GCF_053654515.1 Helicobacter sp. T3_23-1059
CTCAAAGCGATAATATTCATAAGGAAAAAATGATTTTTGCTCCTCTTTGGATAAACTTTTGCGTCTTAATTGTTCGTAATTTAGGCAGTATTCTAGCCCTGCTCGTTTTATGCTTGTGATTTGGTATTGCTTATCAAAAACGAGTTTGGCAACCCGCTCATCTAAAAGTCTCTCTCCCGTGCCATAGCAAAGACAAAATGATAATAAGGTTATAAACAATAACTTCATTTTTACTCCTTTATTTTAGTTCCCAAAATCCTAGCATTGTAGATTCATAGATTCACACAATTTCATTTAATATCCCAGAAATCATTGCAGTATTTCTTTGCAATGTTTTCCATTGCCTCATCAAAATCGATAGATTCATAGATTTTCAAACATTGTTTGACATTTTCAGGGGTTAATCCATTCATTGTCTTGCGATATGGTTTTATAGGTGTTAGTCCATGCAATGTCATTATGAATCTATTTGTATAAGCATTGTCTATATAGGATTTTATATCATTTAGTGCGCCATCGATATTTAGCCGTTTGCCCTCATTTACTAAGCTAGTGCATAGATACCTTAAGTCTGCAGTTTCGTTTTGCAAATCTGTGGTGATTTGTCCGCCTTGCAGTGCCATTCTTGGTGCTTCTTTTGTCGCTTGAGCGATAATTTTATCTAAATCTGCCTTTAGACAATGCGACATTGCGTATTTTTTTAGTTCCTCTTTTAGTCTTTTGATTGTTGCTGGTTCGTAATATATCGAGTAACCACTCTCGTCCCCATATAAAAAACCTTTGCATACATTTGACATATATGGTAGCTCTTCTGGCGATATTAGCCCAAATGTCGCTCCAGCCTTTAGATTTGCCAATGCTAACAATAGCGTTAGTATGGTTTTTTTCATTTTATAGCTCCCAAAATTCAAATTTTGTTGCGAGATTATCTTTAAAAAATGAAGTAAGTGGTCTTGTAGCATATTGCGATACACCAACATCTTTATAATCGCCAAAACATTGTTTATCTCCATACCATAATGTCGTATGCCCTGTCGCAGTAAATTTTGGTTCTTTATAATAGAATTGGCTCAAGCAACTTAAGCGGTTGATTTCTTATCATTTTTAACAAGATTTTATACAAATCTTGCTTTTGTATTTTGACATTTCAATGCTACTGCTAGCCTTGTATCTAAATTCTGTTTCTTTTAAGTGAAGCAAGAAATTCTCTTTTTTGATTCTTTTAAATTTAGCTAATCTATGCTTTGCATAGCCAATTTTGCTTACATTTGCGAGCAAAAGCGAAGCAAAAACATTTTCAATGCCATTTATATGATTTTTGCCTTTTGCAAACTCATTTTTGCTATGTTTAACACGATGATGTGCCTTTGCCCCTTCTGCTTGCAGTTGTAAGCGTAAGCGAAGCAAAAAATCTACTAGCCCATCATAAGCCCTCCAATCATCATACAATTTTGCACTATAAAATTCTGTCTCATTAATATCGCTTAAATCCCTTATTATAGGCAAAAGCTCATCTGCCAAGCAATGCTTTACAATTTGAGTATAAACACAATTATTTCGCTTTAGCATACCTTCTACTTGCAGTTGTAAGTCAAACAAAGCAAAAATACAGAAGTTTTTTTTGCCAGTTACTCGCCCTCTTTTGCCTCTCACTCTTTTAGCACCCAAAATCTATATTAAAAAATTGCTTTCATCAACTTAAATTTCGCCTTGCATTTTAGAAGTTTTCTCACATTCTTTGGCGATTAAAATGCGGATTTGATTGATGATTTTATTGATACTTTGACGAGAAATTTTGCTTAATTTTGCAATTTTAACAGCTTTAATATCAAGACTTCTTGCAAAGTTAAGAGTGTAAGCGAAGTAGAAACATATTTAAGAATCTCTCTTGTTTTTGTCTCTGAAATTCTTGAACGAATAATATACTTGTTTTTCATCGTGTTTATCATAACTTAAGACTCCTTTATTTTGTCTTAAGTTGTCTTGAGCCTTAAAGTTTAAGAATTTTTCATTGCGAGTGAGTGAAACGAGCGTGGCAATCTATGTTTTTGGATACTTTGGGCTAACGCGCTCAATATGACAATGTGGTTATTTTCCCCTCATTTGCGGAGTTGCAAACCTTTTATCCCCCCTCCCTTGCGGAGGGGGTTAGGGGGTGGGTATCCCGTCATTGCGAGCGTGGCTATTCCACGCGTGGCACAAGCCCACAGCTACAAAGTAGCGATTTAGCGCGTAAGCGCGAGTGGGTGCAGTTGCGCAAGCAAAATCTATATGATAATGCAAACAACATAGATTGCCACGATTCTAGTCTTTTTGACAAAAGCCTAGAATCTCGCAATGATGGCAATCTTTATTGGCTAAAGATTGCACAAAAACACGCAATGACAGAGATTCCCATTTCCTTTGCGGAGTTGTCAAAATTTTATTCTCCTCCATTGTAGATGATAATCCCACACTTTCCCTTACATTGTGGCGGAATTTAGCGGAGGATTTTGCGGGGTTTTTGTCCCCCACTTCCTTTGCGGAGTGGATAAAAAAAAAGGGGGGGGGGTGGGTTTGTCATACTTAAAATCTTTTTACAAAAAGCCCAAATATCCAAAAACGCAGATTTTGCCAAAATCTAAAGCCAAAATCTAAAGCAATGATAAACAATGATAAAAAACCCAAAAAATGCGAAATACCAAAACATAACGCACGAAATAAAACTACAATACTAGCACGATTTATACTTGCATTATTGATTCTACGCTACAATACTAGGATTTTGATTGCGCTAAAACCACACGACAAGCACAAAATCTATACTTCAAAATATTGTGCAAAATCTAGCATAAAATCTAACCAAAAACCCCAAAATCACAAGGTTGCCAAATGCTACTTGAGCTACTAAAATCTAACGACTACGAAGCGATACAAAAAGAAATTTCTGCGCGATTTGTCAAAAATATGGAGTATTTTCACAAGACTTCGCCCGAGCTATTTGACGCACTCAAAGAAGATCCAACACAATATAATTTGCTAATCAATAAACAGGGCATAAATATTATAAACTTAGCCACTAGCGAGCTTTCATACCCCCTGCAAGATTCTCTATCCACAATGGTATCTGTCAATGAAAATCTAAGTCTATCACCGCTTAAAAATGACAAATGGAGTATCCATTCAAATGGTATATTTTTAGACAAAATGGATACGACTAGATTTCCTATCACAGGGCAGACTTGCAATGATTTTATCGATTTGCTTTTCAAACACGATGGAATCAAAGAATATTTTTTAAGCAAGGATTTTATGCCATCAACTTGTATTTTTGGGCTTTTGGGTGGAATGTTTTTGGAGTTTATCATTGAGCGGGGCGTGTTTTTTCATTCGCTGTTGATTTTTGAAGAAAATCTTGATATGTTTCGAGTGAGTTGCTATTTTGTGGATTATCCTAGACTTTTTAGTCAAGTAAGCGATGGGGCGTGCTATTTGTTTGTCAAAGATTTGGTAAATCGCTTTTTTATTCGCAACTTTTTCGCACGCCAAAAAATCACAAACAATTTTTTACGCGCAGAGATAAATCTATATAAAAGCCCCAAAATCGAATCCGCTATGCAAATCGTAGCAGAAGAATACGCTAGCAATGCGCGAGGGTGGGGGAGCTTTGAAGATGAGATGATAGGCATAGAAAATACGCTAAAAAATGTCGCAAACATAAAACCAAACGAGAGAAAGAAAAAGCCAAATTTGTTTTTGGTAAATCCTAAGCGCGTGGATATGCCAATATGTGTGGTGGGAAATGGCGCGAGTTTGGATTCTAGTTTGGATTTTTTGCGTGAGCATCAAAGCAAGATGATTATTTTTAGCTGTGGCACGGCGATAAAGCCACTAAAGCAAGCGGGCATACAGCCAGATTTTCAAATCGAAATTGAGCGCGTGGATTATTTGGCAGAATATTTATCCCCCACACTTGGCGAAACTGCTTTGATGTGCGGAAATATGGTAAATCCAAACGCGCTAAATCTAGCGAGCGAAAAATATCTTTTTATGCGCGGTGGGAGTGCTAGTGGCTATATGTTTAAAAGCCCATTTGTTATGGAGTTTTGCGCTCCATTTGTGGGCAATGCAGGATTTGCGCTTGCGTGTCAGCTAGGCAATGAAGTGTTGCTTTGCGGGATTGATTGTGGCTATATAAAGGGGCGCACAAAACACGCTAGCAACTCTGCGTATGGCGAGGAAGAAGCCACTATCCCAAGCAATGCGATTCGCGTGCGGGGGAATTTTGACCACGAAGTGTATAGCGATTCGATTTTTTTGCTATCTAGCCAAATGATAACAAATGCCATCAAAGCCCTAAAACCCAAAATGGTGCTAAATCTAAGCGAGGGCGCGTATATCGAGGGTGCGCGTCCTACTAGGACAAATGAGTTTAGTTTGAAAAAAAATAAAAAATCTGCCTTTATCAAAGAGATAAAAAGTTATTTTAAAAACGATAAAAAGCTCATTTTTAGCGATTTTAGGGAGGATTTTTACTTGCAAGAAATCCAAGAGTTTAAATCCAAGCTATCAAACGCGCTAAACGCAGAAGTCAAAACCAAACAAGAGCTATTTAAATGGGTAGATATGATATTTGCCATAAACGCTAAAAAGTCGGTAAGTTCGCCATTTGTGGGGATTTTGTTTGAGGGGAGTTTGGCGCATATTTGTCAAAATCTAATGATAGCTGTGCTTCATCTGCCAAATAATGACATAAGCGCGTTTTTCACAGAGGCAAAAGATAGTATAAAAAACGCGCTTGATAAAATACTACTACGCTATAAAATGCTCGCTTCAAAGTATCAAAATTAAGTTGATTTTGTGTAAAACATTGTTTGGATATATAGATGACTTTTTCACAAGCAATTTACATAGATTCTACCAATTTGTCGCAATTTAGCCAAAATCTAGTGCGAAATGATTTTCCATTATTTCTATTAGGCGATTCCAAAATCACGCTTAAAACGCTACAATCTTGCAGTATAGATTTTGTGCTGACTTCCCCGCCCTATGATGATTTGCGCGATTATAAAGGATTTAGCTTTGATTTTGAATCAATCGCAAGTGAGCTACTTCGTGTGCTAAAAGATGGCGGTGTAATGGTGTGGATTGTGGGGGATTCTATGCAAAAAGGGAGCGAGAGTTTGAGTAGCTTTAAGCAGGCATTGCATTTTAAAGACATAGGCTTTAAAATGCACGATACGATGATTTATCAAAAAAACAATTTTTCAAATCCTAGCAAGACGCGCTATCATCAAGTGTTTGAATATATGTTTGTGCTTACCAAAGGCACGCCAAAAACCTTTAATCCACTTATGGATAGAAAAAATGTATATGCTGGACATACTACATTTGGCGAAAATACCACTCGCAAAAAGGACGGCGACTTTGCCAAACAAAAAAAGCGCGTAATCGCTGAATTTGGTATGCGCTATAACATTTGGAAAGGCAACACTTCGGGGCAGGAAAATATGTGTAAAAACATAAAACACCCCGCGACTTTTCCGTTGTGGCTCGCACGAGACCATATCAAATCGTGGAGCAATGAGGGCGAAATCGTGCTTGATCCATTTTGTGGTTCTGGCACGACAGGCGTGGCGTGTAAAGAGCTAGGGCGTAAATTTATCGGCTGTGAGATTGAAAAAAGCTATTTAGATTTTGCCAAAGAGCGCATTGCAAAAATCGAGGTGGCAAGTGGATTATTTTAAGCCCGAAAAAAGCGCGAATGACTACGCCAAACTTGGTGAAATTAGCAAACTCAACAACAAAAAATTCCCTTTCAAAGAAGTAATCAAAAATATCGAAAAACGCGAAGTTTTAAAATTTAAAAACGACAAATTATTAGCCCTGCTAAAATCCGCGTGTGCTAACACTATAACGCCTGTAAATAACATAGAATTTAGTGGGCGTCCAAATGAATTTGGTAATATCGTGGCAAATCTTTTTGCCGTAGAGTGCAAGGCTGTTGGGCTAGATTATCAAAAGCCAAAAGATACGCAAGGCAAAGGAAAAGAGAGTGGTTATCCTGATGGCTTGGTAGTGTTTGAAAATGCGTATTTCTACACCGAGCTAAAGACTTGCGAGGAAAAGCAACAAAATCAAACTTTGCGGACATTTTTCTACTCGCCCTCAAATAATTCTAAAATCCTCTATGATGCGTGCCATTTGCTCATTTGCTTTTTAACAAGTAAAAATGGCAACGCGTTGATGCTAAATGGCGATTTTCATATCGTAGATATGTCTGACAAAGAAGTCAAGCTAAAGTTAGAATATAATGCAAATAATAAAGAGCTTTACGGCGGGAAATTGCTGTAAAAACACAAACGAAACTAAGATTATAAAGGACAACAAAATGGTAGAGCGATATGCAAGAGAGCAAATGAAGTCATTATGGAGTTTGGAGGCGAAGTATAGCGCGTGGCTAGAGGTTGAAATTGCCCTTGTGCGCGGGTGGAACAAGCTAGGGCTAATCCCTGATAGCGATTGCGAAAAGATTTGCGCGAATGCGAAGTTTGACATAAAGCGAATCGATGAGATTGAAGCGGTAACCAAGCACGATTTAATCGCCTTTACCACGAGTGTGGCAGAATCTTTGGGCGAGGAGTCGCGGTGGTTTCATTATGGCATTACGAGCAGTGATTGTATCGACACGGCGGTGGCGTTGCAGATGCGCGATTCTCTCAAACTCATCATTGATGGCGTGAAAAATTTGCGCGAAGTGGTAAAAAGGCGCGCTTATGAACACAAAGACACGGTTATGGTGGGGCGAAGCCACGGGATTCACGGCGAGCCTATCACTTTTGGGCTAGTGTGTGCGGTGTGGTTTGCCGAGCTAGGCAGGCATTTAGACGCGTTGCATTCTAGCCTTGAGATTATCAGTGTGGGACAGCTAAGCGGGGCGATGGGAAATCTCGCCCACACGCCGATGAAGCTAGAAGAGCTCGTATGCGAAAATCTCGGGCTAAAGCCCGCCCCTGTAAGCAACCAAGTAATCCAGCGTGATAGATACGCCCGAGTCATCACGGATTTAGCCCTGCTAGCAAGCAGTTGCGAGAAAATCGCCGTTGAGATTCGCCATTTGCAACGCACGGAAGTGTATGAGGCTGAAGAATTCTTTGAAGAGGGGCAAAAGGGAAGCTCTGCTATGCCACACAAGCGAAACCCCGTGCTAAGCGAGAATATCACGGGGCTTTGTCGCGTGATTCGCGCTTACGCCCTGCCCGCTATGGAAAATGTCGCCTTGTGGCACGAGCGCGATATTAGCCACTCTAGCGTGGAGCGATTTATCCTGCCTGATAGCTTTATCACCACGGATTTTATGCTCGCTCGCCTCACACAGCTCCTAGATAAGCTCGTGGTGTATCCTAAAAATATGCGCAAAAATCTTAATCTCACAGGCGGGCTTGTGTTTTCTCAACGCGTGCTTTTAGAGCTACCCAAAAAGGGAATCTCACGCGAAAACGCCTATAAAATCGTGCAAAGAAATGCGATGAGGGTGTGGCAAAATCTACAAAATAATGAGGTGCAAGAGGGGAAAAGCGCAGGGGGCAAAAGCGCGCTAAATGAACGCGGCGAGAGCCTGTATCTGCAATATTTGCTTGAAGATTCTGAATTGGTAAGCGCGATAGGCGAGCAGGCGATAAAAGAATGCTTTGATGTGAGCTACTACACAAAAAGCGTGGATAGTATCTTTAAGCGGGTGTTTGGTGAGTGAGAATCTAAAAATGCTCGCCCAAAGTAATTTGTGAGGTGCATTTAGTGTTGGCAATTTTTATGGTATTTTTATAAATCTAACGCTTCTCGCACTTCTTTGACAAACGCGCCGACTTTTTGCACGCAATCTTTTTCACTCTCACATAGCTTTACAATCGCGCTACCGATGATTATGGCATCGGCAAACTCTGCTATTTCACGCGCTTTTTGCGCATTTGATATGCCAAATCCCACTGCCACAGGAATATCTGCGCGAATCTGCTTTATTTGTGCCACCATTTCGCGCACACCCACGCCGACATTTTCACGCATTCCCGTTACGCCAAGCGAACTCACACAATAAATAAAGCCCCTTGCCTCGCGCACGATTCGCGCCATTCTATCTGCAGAATCCACGCTCGTAGGCGCGATAAAAGAAATCAAATCCACGCCATTTGCCCTGCATTCGCTCTCAAACTCGCCCTTTTCCTCAAAAGGCACATCGGGCAAAATCAGCGCACTCATTTTTAGCTCCCGCATTTGCGCGATAAACCGCTCTTTGCCATAAGAAAACACGACATTTGCATAAGTCATAAAGGACAGATTCGCGCTCACACGCTCCCGCACACGCCTTAAAGATTCAAAGATTGTATCCGTATTTATGCCATTTTTTAGGGCGATTTCATTTGCGTTTGCGATGACTGCACCCTCCGCTGTGGGGTCGGAGAATGGGATACCGATTTCAATCAAATCCACGCCATTTTGCGCCATAACTTCAAGCAATTTTTCGCTCGCTTCAATGCTAGGATAGCCGTAAGTAATAAACGCCACAAAGCCCTTGCGTTTGGCAAAAATCTCACTAAAATTACCCATACACTTCCTCACTAATTATCTATATTAAATATTAAAGCAGTTTATATCATTTTTGAAAAATTTTCCATAATATCTTTTGAAATTGTCTTTGGGTTCTGTTTTGATGATAGAGTTGCAAATTATGTAGTTAGCCTTATATTTTTCTTTTTCGTCATCTAATCCAAACTGAATTTCATTTTGCATACCACGATATTTATACATACCCATATTTGTTGGATTTTTATATACCACAAAGAAATAAAATTGATAATTTTGCACGGCAATATTTTCTTTTTGAAATATAGTTTGTAGATTTATTAACGAATCAATATATTTTCCCTTCATATCATTATTGTCAATGTCGCTATGCTTTTGATTTCTAAATTCAATGCAATATATTTCTTTTGAAATTTCAGACAAAAATACCCCATCGCAAGATTTGCTTTTCTTAAATGCAAAATCACTTGTATTTTGCGTAAAATCATCAAAATTAACTACTTCTTTATTGCTATAACACAAATATTCCTTATTGTTTTTGTCATAGCTCGTTTCTTTTAGTGTTGATAGATAATTTTGAAAATATTTTTTCAAAACCGAAGTATCTGCCATTATTTATTTTCCATTTCATCAAAAATTTTAAATGGCTCATTTAATTTTTTGAAAATTTCTTCTAATGTCCCTGCGTTACTTCCATTGATTTGTTGCACTATGCCTTTATCGGCTAGATAAAATTTTGTGTAAGCATTGTGTGTTTTGCTATATTTATCAAGTGCTTCTAGCATATATGGGCTGTGCGTATTTATCATAATGCGGATACCATTTTTTGCAAGGATAACTAAAATTTCAGCTAATGCAAGTTGCCAAGTGGGGTGCAGATGATTTTCTGGCTCATCAAAGATAAAATATCCTTGCGGGGTAAAACGATTTTTATCAAGCAAAACTTGAATAATTCCAAGACCCTTAATGCCTATGGCAACATTTTTTAAGGATATGTCCTGCCCATCTGTGGAATAAAAGCGATATGTTTTTCCCTCTTCTTTCATAAATTTTCCACCTATCACTTTTATAATCTCTTTTTTAATATCTTGCAATGGCTCTTCCTTGTATTCAAAATCCAATGCTTTAACGCGAAATTTTGTAAATAAATCCCATAAAACATAAGGGTATTTTATTTCAAAATTGTTGTCATAGATGGAACTATTTTCTTTCATTATTAGTGTAGTTTCAAAAAATTCTGCCAAGTCCCATATAAGTGGCGTTTGTATAAAAGTGCAATCCAAAAACTCTTTTTCCCTTGCCATTTTAACAACAGCATTAAAACTGTCGCATTTATGCGACTTAATATCAACCGCATAGTGTTCTTTATCGTTGACACTGAAAGCAATTTTTCCCTTACGACTAATCTCAGAATCAAAAAGCAATTCTATCATCATATTAAGATGTTTTTCGCGCAAATATTCAATGTTTTGTTCCCCTCTATTTAGGTGATTATCAGCTATATTTCTAGCTTTTATAATCGCCATAAGAGCTTTGCCAATGGTGCTTTTCCCCATACTATTTTTTCCAGCTATAATTGTAAGCCCAGATATATCAATGTTTGCCTCTTTGATATATCCTATGTTTTTAAGTTTTAGTTCGAGTTTTTTTGGATTTTTATCCATAACGCTACCTTTCTAAACAATATAAAATGGCTTATTCTAGCATAAATAAATTGAATATTTAGCAGTTTTATTGCTCATACATTCAATCGCCAAATCAAATTCTCTGTCAATATCCTAAACTTGCCTTGCCAAAGGCAAATTCATTGCAGTCATATCGTGGCATAGCCAAAGGGTAAGATTGCAAATATGCCAAAGCAATCCTTGCTATCTATATTTCAATCAAATTTTGCTTTTAAATGCTTTATAAAAAGGCTATGTTTTATTCTTTTACAATAAAACTTGGTTTGTGCAAAAATGGCAGTGGTTGCTTTATGCTAAGGATATACTACTAATGATGATTTTGTGATTAAAGGGTGTGAATACGGCGACTTTGTGGCGTGTAATCATATCGTAATCAATCGCAATTCACATCCACCATTTGCGAAAGAAGTCGTTAAATTGGCGTTAGAGCGCGAAATATCATTGCTTGAATCTGAATGCAAAAATGCGGAGTTGCGACTAAAAAATGAGCGCAACAAAGAGCGTATTATCATACGCAAACTTGTGCTACAAGACTATCAAAAACAATTACAAAAAGCGCAAAGCGTGGAACTATTGCATTGATTTGGGTGAATGTGGTTTTTAGATTCGTGTTAGATTCGTATGGGTTGAATGTTTGCTTCACTGCGTTTGCAAAGCACATTTTTTTTAGTAAAACATTGCCTAGCACCCCTTACTTTACGCGTGAATCTCGCGCGTAAATCTCGCCACTTTTTGCACGCAATTTTTTTCATTCTCACATAGTTTTACAATCGCACTACCGATGATTATGGCATCGGCAAACTCTGCTATTTCACGCGCTTTTTGCGCATTTGATATGCCAAATCCTACCGCCACAGGTATAGAGCTACGAATCTGCTTTATTTGTGCCACCATTTTGCGCACACCTCCGCCGACATTTTCACGCATTCCCGTTACGCCAAGCAAACTCACATAATGAAATAAGGCTCAATCCAACTTAATCTCACATAAATAAGTCTTAAGTTATGTTACACACGATGAAAAACAAGTATATCACCACATAATAAAAACCTTTACAAGAATTTAATAGGCTAAGAGAATCAAAAACAAGATAGATTTAAAAAAAGATTCTTAAATATGTTTCTACTTCGCTTATGCTCGTAGCTTTTTAAGAAAGTTTAGATATTGAGGCTGTTAAAATTGCAAAATTAAGCAACATTTCTCGCGCTTTAAGCGTTACGCGTTTGGCATTTTTTAAGCACATTATAGCAAATTTGGATTTTGCTTATGCGATTTTAGCGTGCAATTTCGCATAAATTTTGCGTTAAAATTATCTATGCCCTAGCATTCACGCTATCAATGTAATTATCCGTTTTTTCGCGCAATAATCTATCCACAAAGAGCCTATCAAAATTGCGCTTAAACTCGCTAAAAGTCGCGCTAGATTCCACTAGCTCGATAAAGTTGCTAATGCTTATGGGTGCGAGTTTGCTATCAAACTCTTTAGCGCAGAATTTAAAACTAATTTATTTTAAAATTTAAAATGTTTTGATTATGGTGGTTTATTTTGTAAGCATAAGGGTAACCAAAGGGATAAAGTGGTTTATTTGGTTGCAAAAGCGCAATATTTCCCACAAACTCATAACCTATTTTTATCATTAAATCAATAATATTACCCGTTACATTTGTTTCGATTTTATTAACCGTAAAATCGCTAATTATGATTGATAGATATTTTTTATCTTTTAGCACTCTTTTGCATTCTATAAATACTTGCTCCAAAGATAGCAAAAAATCCCCATAATTTTTACAATTTTCTAAATTCTCTTTTGTGTCCGTGTCATAAGCTACAACACCACTTCTTGCACCGTTTCTAAAACCTTTATAAGATTTATCCGCCCTTAAACCTTGTGATTTATTTTTAAGAATATTAAAATATGGCGGAGAAGTTACAATATAATCCACACTAGATTCTTGTAAATTTTGTATTAAGGCAATGTTATTTCCAATTTCATAACAAAAATCTTGCTTTTCTTTGGCATTGAGGTTTTTTAGACGCGACAACGCAAGTTCGTAATATTCTTTGCTTAAATCATATCCAATACCAAAACGATTTTGCAAAAAACTTGCGATAAGAGTTGTTCCGCTACCACAAAATGGGTCTAACACAACCATATCTTTTTTAGTAAAAAGCCTAATGAGTTTTTCAATATCTTTTACTAAAAATGGGGCGGGGTGCTTTAATGCTTCTTTATCAAGTTTGCATTTTTCGCTTACCCAAAAGCTAGAAGTGAGTTTTAACCATTCCTTGCCTGTTAAATCATTAAGGGCATTTCTTTTATCGTATTTGCCCTCTTTTTGTGTTTTTGTCTCTAAATCTAAATCTGTAAATAAATCTTTCATACTATATCTTTAGCAAAGGTTTGTATTTGTGGGTTAATAGTTTTTATAAGCTTATCTATATCGCTATATAAAAGATATTTCCAATTATTTTGGATAAATGCCTCTTTGCTTAAAGGTTCTTGTTTGGCTAAAAGTTCATTTATCCTAGCATCTGGAATTACGATAAATTTTGCAATATTTTTGTCTAAAACACTTGCTCTATGCAACGCAGAAATAATACTTGTAGAATTTTCAATCTCAAAAATGCAGTGTATTTCCTTATCTTTAATAAACAAAATATCTATCATAGATACTCGCTTTCTTTCAAATTCATCGCTGATAAAATCTAGCGTTTTCAAAGTCGCAAAATCAATAAGCCTTTTATTTTCTATGGGTTCTTGTTGCTCGCGCTTGCCTATAAAAATATCAAAGCCTAGTTTTTTGCCAATCATTGCAAGATAGCTTATGTATAGCGTGTGTGTGGTAGCTTCTTTAGAAAAATCACTATTTGGATTATAAATCCAAGCATTGCTAGATTTTGTGGCGTATTTATTTAGCGATTTTAAAATGCTACTTTCATCGGGTGTTAAGCCATTTGGAAAGTGCTTATAAACACTTGCCAAAATATCATCTAAAGCAATCAAGGCATTGTTTCTAAGCATAAATAGCACAAGTTTATCAACTCTTTGACTTAATGGTATCTCTATGTAATTTATATATTTTCTAGGTTCTTTTAGCCACCATAAATTCCCAGCTTTTGAACCATTATCTTTGGTTATAGTAAAGATTTTATTGATTTGAGAATTTAGCGCATTTTTTATATCCCCATCGCAATCATCACTAAATATAAGCCCTTGCGAAGTGATTTCAGCCAAAATTGCATCAAACAAAATTTCATAAGGTGTAGGCTCACTTCGCTCTGCAATAGCTTTAATCGCAATATCTACGATTCTTTGCTCCAAATTTCCATTTATTAAATTATCGTTGCTGTATGTGTGAATATTTTTTGCACATCGCAAATAAAAATCTGTCCCAGAAGTGCCATAAGGATTTGCTACTACACTCTCTCCGCTTCTACGATTTTTTTGGTGTATGACTTTTTCGATGATAAAATTTGCATTTCGCAATGAACGCATAAAACTATTCCAAATGGCTATGTCTTTATTATGAAAAGTAATCACCATTTTGCCATTATCTTTTAGCACTCTATGCAGTTGTTTTAATGCCTGTGTAAATCTGCTATCATATACCTTAATATCACATTTTTTGTTTATGGTAATTTCACTAGCAAAATCTACGCTTGCATAGCTCGTGTCAAGTTTTTTAAGCCATAAAAGCCACAAATAACTTAAATCCAAATATTGCACTAGCCCACCATAAGGAGGGTCTGTAATGATAAAATCTACACTTTTTTCATTGATATAATCATCTAGTTTTAAGATATTTACCACGCCATATTTTAAGTCAAACGCTGTGCTATCTTTTAGTTTGCTTGCATTGCTAACTTTTTTGATTTTGATATTTTTGTCAATATAGTCATTTGAAGCATTTAAGGAACTTTTTACGCTTTGTTTATTAAAGCAATTTCTCTCAAAAAGCAAAAGTGGGTTTTGCTCCATTTGCCTACTAGAGCATACATACGCACTTCGCCCCCAACTCGTGCTAAAATTTCGATTTGCGCTATCGCGTCTTGGGATATTCATTTTACAACACAAATGCGTAATCATAATAAAACCAAACAATAATTGCTTTTTGATAACCTCATCACTAACCTTTAAAATCTCCTTGAAAATTAAGGATAACACAATCAAATTCCGCTTTGTCCAAATGAATTTGAAATTATTGCCACCTATATTTTTTATAAAATTTGCACTAAAAGAATTACTATCTAAAAATGGTTCATCAATAAAATTTATCCCCAATTTCTCTAAATCAACGCTATTGGCAAAATCTAGGGCTTCAATATCTATATCTCTAACTTTTTTAAGGATAGATTTATTACTTTTGCAGATTTCATAAATGGCGTTATTTTCATATTTAAAATTATGCAACTCACCATCATAACACCACAATTTTTGATAAATTTCATTTTTCTTTACACGCTCAATAATTGTTGTTGCTTCTTTTTTAAATGCCTTAAAATCAAAAGGACTTGTGTAAATTTCAAGCAAAAAAGAACTTAAAGGATTTATGTCAAAAGCTATGGTTTTTCGCTTAACTTTTAGGCTTTCAATCGCACTCATTGCGCTACCACAAAATGCGTCCAAAAATACACCATTTTTTGGCGTGTAAATATCAATGTATTTTCTCCAAATGTTATGAGGCTTTTTGCCCCAATATTTCATAGCAGTATAAATAGGTGGTCTTTTATCCTCTACAAGCGCGTAATTTATTTCTTGCATACCATTCCGCCTTAAAAAAATTTGTCGTATCATACAAGATATTCTCTTAAACTTCAATTATATAGAATTGTTGTTTTTATCCATTGTGATTTTATCATTTCTTAAGCAACTTTATTTTTATAAAGCAACTAAGTTGCATTTAAGCAAAAAAGTGTTATAATCCGCCGTTTAAATTTTAAAAAACCACCAAAAAGGTGAAAAAGGACTTACAATGCAGAATTTCAAACCACAAACAAAAATGCTTAGCAATACACCATTTAATGACTTGCAAACACGCACCATATCACAAAGCAAAATGCAACGCACACAAAATCTAACGCTAAAGGCACTTTGTCTTTGTGCGTTTCTCACTAGCGCAAATGCCCTGTATGCAGACAATGCAAACAAAACAGCGCAAAATCAACATACGCCAACCACGCAAAGCAGCGCACAAAACACAGACAAAATCCGCGATAATCAACACAAATCGCATTCTCACAGCGACTCACACGAGTATTCGCACGCACATAACTTGCAAGATGGACATTCGCACCCCCACGATTTTAATGCAGATTCTAGCCATTCGCACGCGCATAATTCCCACACAAATTCGCACGCCACGCACGAAAATCACGGGGATTCTCACGCCACCAAGCGTGATTATTTGCATACTTACGAACTCCACGAGCACGAGCATTCAAAGCAAAGCGATTTTGCTAGTCTTAGCGCAAAAGTGGGAATCTTTGGCAAATCCTCTGCCCTTGCGAGCAAAAGCGACAACGCAAACAAAGACAACTACGCGATGCTTTACTCACGCCTTTTGCTTCGCGCAACCCCCTTTGCAAACGCGCATAACGGCTTAAGTGGCTTGCAAGTGGGCGTAGGCGCAGTGGCGTATTCGCCTTTTTATAACGACAGGGCAAACGCCTACACTTATATCAATTCAAATTTTGTCGCAAACAACGCGTATTTGGGCTATATCAAAGACTTTAACCGCGCAAGTGTCGAAGTGCTAGCGGGGCGATTTGAGCAAGAATTAGAGTGGGTGGGGCATTCATTGCAGGGCGTGTTTGGACGCGTAACGCTCCCATTTAGCACAGGCACAAATCCACATTCTGCCCAAATCTATGGAATCTGGGTAAATGAGCACGCAGACATTACGCGCGAATTTAGCTCGGATTTTGACTTTTATAAACACCTCTACCCAAAAGAAAATCTTTTCGCTGGCGGGGTAAATCTATCCCTCGCCTTAAGCCAAAATACGCGCTTTCATATCGAGCCTTACGCGTATTATTTGACGCATTTTTTTAGCGTGTATGGGAGCAAATTTGTGCTAGATATTGGCTTTGGCGGGGATTTTAATGGCAATGTAAGTGGCACAAAATGGCGGAGCAAGACTATCGCACACGGAGCGTTTTTGTATTCAAATTATGCGCGAATCCACGCAGGACATAATCATAACGAAGAAGGTGGCGAGCATAACCACAACCACGAGGACGGGCACGGACACTTAGATACGGATAATCGAGGCGATACTTATTTCGCGCTCTTAGAGCAAGAGTTTCTCTACAAAGATTTGCTCTACTTTGGGCTAGGATTTCAGCATATCGGCGCGCGCGTCTTTGAGCTAGCAAACATTGAGACTACTTCGCGCTTTGAAGCGCACGAGGGGCAGGGATTTGGCGTGATACGCCCTGGTGCATTGCATAGCGGAAGCCATACGACAAACGCTTATGACGCGCATACAAACACTTACTATGGCTTTGTGGGGGCGCGATTTGGCGCAAAGAGGCGATTTGGCTTAGAAATTATGGGGCGAGATAGCACAAGCAGTGCTAAGACGCAGAGCGCGTTTTCACTAGGATTGCGATATGAATTCGCTGGCGGCTTTGAAATCGGTGGCTTGGCTGTGTATATGCTCGATAAACACGCACACAATGGAATCCCTCATACGCTCAATCGCTCTTTTGGCAAGGCGTATATGCAGTGGAGATTTTAAAATTTAAACGCAAATTTCAACGCAAAATCAACATAAGGAACAACGATGAAAAAATATAGATTTAGCAAAATCTTGCGTGGAGGCATAGTGGCGTTTTGCACGCTAGCATTGTGCTTGAATGTAGCAAGCGCAAAAGACTTCAATGCGCAAAAGCCCATAATCTCGGTGAGTATCGCGCCTGTGGGCTATTTCGTCCAAAAAATCGCTAAAAATAGCGTGGATATAAACCTCATAATCCCGCCAAATAGCGATGAGCACACGCTAGATTTTAAGCCTAGCGTGGTGGCAAACCTGCAAAAAAGCGCGGTGTATTTCACTATCGGGCTAGAAATCGAAGCGATTTTAGCGGATAAATTTAAAGACATAAAAATCGTGGATATAAGCGAGGGCATAGCAAAGATGAGCGATACGCACGAGCATAATCACGCGCACGATTCACATTCACATAAAGATTCTCACGCGCACAAATCTAATACGCATTCGCACGATTCGCACACGCATTCGCGCAAAGACCCACATATTTGGCTTGACCCGATTTTGGTAAAAACAATCGCAAAAAATATCGCCAAAACTTTACGCAAACTCTACCCGCAAAATGCGAAGTTTTACGCGCAAAATCTCGCGGATTTTGAAAAAGAATTAGATAGCTTACACGCCCAAATCACACAAATCCTCTCCCAAAGCAAGCACAAAAAATTTATCATCTACCACCCAAGTTTAAGCTACTTTGCTTTGCGATATAATCTCACTCAAATCCCTGTGGAGATTCTCGGTAAAGAGCCTAAGGCAAAGGATTTGCAAGCCATAATAAATCTAGCTAAAAAAGAGCAAATCCGCACGATTTTTGTGCAAAAAGGATTCGCCCAAAAATCCGCTAAAACTCTTGCCAAAGAGTTAGGCGCAAATGTCGCACAAATCAATCATCTAAGCGATGAGTGGGACAAGCAAATGCTCCACATCGCGCAAAAAATCGCAGAGCAAGAATAAGGCGTAGAGTAAGGCTAGCAAGGTTTTAGCAAATGCGAGTTTTGTTTGGATTTTGCCTTTTTGTCGCACTTAGCATAGCGCAAATCTATGCCTGTGCGCTCTGCCAAGCCTATATCCCAAATGTGCTTGTAACCGTGCTCTATATTAGCAAGCATAACGCGCAAAGCTCTATCGCGCTTGAATGGGAATTTGAGCGCGAATTTACCCAAACGCTACTTCACACTTATGATACAAACGCAAATAATGTGCTTGAAAAAAGCGAGCTAAACGCCATAAAAAACGCGCTTACAAGCTATACCCTGCCAAAAAATAACCTAACCCAAATCCTGCGAGAAAATCCAAACAATGAAAATCTAGAGAATGTCAAATTTCGCGTGCAACATAATGAAATCTTTATGCGCGATGAGAGGCTTATCTATCGCTATGAAGTCGTTTTAAATTCTGATTTTGACAAGTCTAAGCGACTTGCCGTGCAAGTCCAAGATGAGGGGGATTTTTTTGCGTTTAAACTTTTGCCGCGCGACATTGCGCTAGGGGAGCGGATTTTGGTGGGCAATGCAAATGCAAACCTTATCATTTTTGAGGCAAAAAATGAGGAGGATTTGAATGAGAATTTAAGCGAGGATTTAGAGGATTTTCAAAAAGCAAAATCTAGCGATTTAAATTCTGAAACTATGCAAAATCTCCCCCCACATTCTAGCTTGCAAAACATAAAAGATTCTAGCAAGGCATTTTTAAGTGCGCTGTGGCAGGGCATAGTCGCGCTCAATGCCAAAATGCTCTCCACCATAAAATCCCACATAATAGGCGAAAAAAGCGTATTTGGGATTTTGGGCTTAATGGCGTTAAGCCTGCTTTATGGCATTTTACACGCCGCTGCGCCCGGACACGCCAAATTGCTGACTAGCTCGTATTTTTTAGCGCACAAAGGCTCTTATGCAAAGGCATTTGGGTTTGCCCTGCGCGTAGGGATAGTGCATATTGTAAGCGCGTTTGTGCTTGTGGGGCTTGGGCTTTTTGTCTTAAAAATCGTGGTGCAAAGCCTAGCAAATGACACAAATGCGATTATCACGCAGATTTCAAGCGCGATAATCATCGCGGTGGCGTTAGTCTTGCTCGTGCGAAAAATGCGTGGCAAACACGCGCATACTTGCGGGTGTGTGTCCTGCCAAAAACACGCGCTTAACTCAAACACGCTTTATAAGAACAACGCGCAAAATCCACGCTCTACGCTTATAAACGCGCTGAATGCTATGCAAAGGCGTTTTCCAAAGATTGATTTTGCCAAATGGGGCGTGATAATCGCAGCGGGAATCGTGCCTTGCCCTAGTATGATTATCGTGCTGTTGTTATGCTTTGAAGTAAGCTTTTTTAGTGCGCTTGTAAGTGCGCTTTGCATTGCGATTGGAATGAGCGCGGTGGTGTTTGTATCTGCGGTTTTTGCGCATAAGGTGCGGTTAAGTGCTAGTGCGAAACTCTCGCGCTTTTTAGAATACCTCGCGCTTTGTGGAATGCTTTGTGTGGGGATTTTTATGTTTGTCAATTCATTAGCGATACAATCTGGCGTGTTTTAAAATTTAAATTTTAAAATGGCGTGATTTTGGGTATGAGATTTCGCAATTTTTGAGGTAATGTTATGGAGCTTTTTAGGATAGAAAATTTAGACTTTGCGTATAGTGCGAATCAACCGCCCGTGCTAGAACATATCAATTTGCGCTTTTTTAGTGGCGATTTTTTGGCGATTACGGGGGCAAATGGCGGGGGGAAATCTACGCTAATAAGGCTAATTTTAGGCATTTTGCACCCGCAAAATCCACACATAACGCGCTATGTCAAAACTACGCAAATGGGCTATGTCCCACAAATCACGCAGGCAAATCCAAACTTTGCGATTCGCGCCATTGACTGCGTGGCGATGGGACTTGTGGGAGGGAGAACCTTTGGCTTTGCTTCTAAACGCGACAAAGACAAAGCACGAAATGCCCTCTCACTTGTGGGAATCGCAAATCTTTGGGATAGAAATCTAAATGATTTAAGCGGAGGGCAACGACAGAGAGTGTTTATCGCGCGGGCTTTGGTGGGGGAGTGCAAAATATTGCTTTTAGATGAGCCAAGTGCAAGTGTGGATAAGCAAAGCGCGGAGGCGATTTTTTCACTTTTAGATTGCTTGCATAAACGCGGTGTAGGGATTTTACTCATTAGCCACGATGTGGATTTGGCAAGTAAATACGCAAACAAAGTCGCAACGCTCAATCGCACGCTAGAGTGGCGACAAAATCCGCAAAAGGTGCAACAAAATCAAAATCCCCTCCCCACGCATAAAAGTGCATTGCAACGCGTGCAAAATCCGCAAAATCTAAAGGGCGCAAATGTTTGAAATCCTCTCTTTTAGCTTTATGCAAAATGCGATTTTTGGCGCGTTTTTGGTAAGCGTGGCGTGTGGGATTATCGGCTCATTAGTAATGATAAATCGGCTTTTTTCACTAGCGGGAGGCATTACGCACGGGGCTTTTGGGGGAATCGGGCTTGGATTTTATCTAGGGCTTAGTGGCGTTGCTATGTTTGCTAGCACGGCGATGTTCGCGCTATTTTTAGCCATTATCGTGGCATATCTTAGCAAAGTCTATCCGCATAGAAGCGATAATGTAATCGCCGTGATTTGGGCGTTTGGTATGGCGTTTGGGATTATTTTGGTGGATAAGAGTAGCGATTTTGGCGGGGATTTGATGAGCTATTTATTTGGCAATATTTTGGCGATTAGCGGGGAAGATTTGGCGATTATGGGCGTGTGTGATGTGCTTTTTGTTGGCATTGCTGTCGCGCTTTATCGGCAGTTTGAATCGATGAGCTTTGATAGCGAATTTGCAGGGCTAAAGGGGGTAAAAACGGGGATTTTGTATGTAGTCTTGGTATGTGTTATCGCGCTTTGCGTGGTGGTGGCTATGCGCGTGGTGGGGCTTATTTTGGTGCTTGCATTGCTTGGGATTCCCTGCTTTATCGCGGAGCGATTTGCACGGACTTTGGGCGGGATAATGCTTCTCTCGTGCATTTTAAGCGCGATATTTTGCCTAAGCGGGCTAGCGTTATCCTACGCGCTCAATCTATCAAGCGGAGCAAGTATTATCCTCGTAGCGTGCTTTTGCTTTGTGCTTTGCTTGCTAAAGAAAAATAAAATGTCTTAATTTAATCCCTAGCAAAAAAAAGTTTTAGCCACAACTCACGCGATGAAAAACAAGCATATCGCTACATATAAAATCTTTGTGTAAAAACTTTAAGTAACATAAAATCTTAATCGCCAATGAATGTGAAAAAACTTCAAAAATGCAGGGCAAAAAATGAAGTTGATAAAACAGCTTTTTAAGTTATCCTAAGCCTAGTTTTTATAAACCACAACCAAAATCTAAAAATTTCCACCTACAATAATGCTACCAATGGTGTGGATTCCGTTTAATCCCCCGCCATCTTGATTGCTAAATTCTCTCGTGTGATGAAGCGCGGTATATGCCACAAAAAATCGCTTATAATTTAGACTAACTCCCCATATAAACTCCCCCACACCACGCGACAAATCAATATCATTGCGTGGCAAAAAAGAATTGCCCTGCAAAAACATATTGCGCACCACAGCGCGAATCCCAACCCCCGCATAAGCCTCTACACTAAAATCAAATGAATGTTTCATCGCACTTACAAAGCCAGAATTTATAGTCGGCGCGAATGTGTTTGGAATTAGGTTGTAGCCTATGCGGGCGATTAGGTTTGCTTGGGCATAGATTTTGGCATTGCCTAGCCCAAAGCTAGCTTGAGGCATAATATCTAGCAATGATTTGCTTTTTTCATACACTTTTGGCAGGCTAAAAGACAAACGATAATACATATTAAAAATCCCTTCATTTTTTAGCTGTGTATCCCAGCCCGATAGTTTGCGGACATTTCGCGCTTCGTGGATAAAATCTTGTGTTTGTTTGGCAAGGGCTGCTTTGCCTACTACTCCTATTTGGGCTTCAAACTGCTCGACAATATATTTAAATCAATTTTGCAACACAACGCTTGTGTATAAAAATCCGCTATATGGATAATCCCCACTTGGTGGCGGGTTTGAAAATTTATCTTTTGGGGCGTATATTTCTTGGGACATAGCTATGCCAAAAGATGGGGCAAAAAGCGCATTCTCATCGTATTTTGATAAATATTTCGCAAAAAAGCTAGGCAAAGAAATCGCATTCATAAAGGCATAAAATCTTGTGCGATGCTTGCTAGTTTGATTTTGTAGCAAATCTTTGGAGTGAAATTTGAGTGCTGCTCCTGCGGTGTAGTATCTATCAATGTGTGGATTGAAGTTTGAGTCGTTTTCATAAAGAAGCAATAATGAGTTCTTATCGCTTTTGGGAGTGCGGGATTTTGCGTTGTCGTTGCAAAATTCACTGCAAGTGCAAAATTCACTGCAAGTCGGTATATTTTCATTAGCAAACAACCCCATAGCCATAAACGCGCAACAAAATATGCCAACAAACCTATGCAAACTCCACATTATAGACGCTTTTTATCGGTGCTCTAAATTATAATTTACCTCGATTTTTAGTCGGACGATTTTTTCGGGTTTGGGGAAGTTTTTGTGCGCTTCTAGGACGCTTTTTAGGGCTTGTGTGTTTAGTATGTCGCCTGTGTTGGAGCGGTAGATTTTGAGGTTTTTTATCGCGCCATTTGGCTCTAGGACAAAATCCACCCACACGCTACCTTGCATTTCACGGATTTGGGCTAGTCTGGGGTAGTGGTGTTTTTTGCGGATTTCGGCTTGGACTTTTTGGTAAAACTCATCGCTTATGCCTTCATTAAACGCTAAGGATTCATAGGTAGAGCCTTGCGAGTCTTGATTGGAAGCGGCGTTTGATTCTAGCTCGGTTGGGATATTTTTGCTTATGTTTTCTTGCTCATTTGGCTCTTCTTGCATTTTTTCTAGCTCTTCTAGCGGGATTGGGTGTTTTGATTTGTGGTGTTTGATATGCTCTTTGTGGTGTTTTTTGTGCCGTTTATGGCGAGGTTTGGTAGGAGTGGAGTAGGCTTTTTGGTTGGCATTTGTGTTGATACTTGCTAGGCTCATTGTGATTTGGGCTAGCCCTATTTCTTCTAGATTCTCATTTCTATCAAATACCCCTAAAATCCCCGCTAGTAGCCCTAGATGAAATACCACAGAGCTAGCAAAGCCGATAAATGCAGGAGTTTTAATCTGCTTGCGCAGAGATAGAAAAGTTTTCATGCCCTTTGTCCTTTAATATACCTATAATTCTTACAAAATTGTCAAATTTCGCGTCTTTGTCGCTTTTGACTTCTATCATTTTGTCATCGTTGGTTTGATTTATGATTTGTTTTATCGCATCAAAATCTTTTTCTTCATCGTCAATGTAGATTTTATTATCGGCATTTATTACGATAGTTAGCCGTTTATCATCAAGTTTTTTTTCGACTTTATCGGCTTGAGGGAGATTGATAGGGATTGCCCCTTGAGCGATAAAAGTCGAAACGCTTAGCACAATAGCAAGCAAGACAAGCATAACATCAATAAGCGGGATAACATTTAGCCCATCTCGGCGATGTAGTTTCATTTGATTCTCCTAGATTTTGTGTGGTTTGTATGTTTTGGGCTTAGGATTTTTTGTAGGCTTTGTAGCGATTTAGCAACACATCTACACGGCGCAAAAGTGCGTTATACAAGATAAGTGTGGGGATAGCCACGACTAGCCCTAAGGCCGTGGCTTTTAGTGCTAGAGATAGCCCTACCATTATGCTTTTTGCATCAATCCCGCCACTGACACCCATATCATAAAATGTTATCATAATGCCTACCACCGTGCCTAAAAGCCCGACATAAGGGGCGTTTGAATAAATGATATAAAGTGTGGTTAGGTTTTTGGTAAGGGATTCTTCAAGGGCGTCAATATCGACAAACACACGCACATCTACACGCCAAAAATAAAGCACACGCTCTATGCTAAACCATAGCGATAAAAAGCTCATAAGTCCTAGCACACAAAAAATAATCATATCAATATGTGTTCGTAAAAAGTCCATTTTGCAACCTCTTTTTTTGGATTTTTGTCTTGGTTTGTTTATGTTATTTATGCCTAAAATCGCATTATTGATTCTCATTTTGCCCATCAAAAAGAGAATAGCTTTTAGTATTTAGCACAAATGTGAAAGCAATGTTAATGTATTTTTATTAACGCACAAATAAAACTTGCATAAAAACGCACATAAACCTTACATAAGCATTACATAAATTCACACAATGCCTAATATACATTGACACAAATCCATACAAATCGCATAAAAATCCACAAAAATACTCACATAGCACACAAAATCCCAAAAAATACCAAAAGATTAGCCTTAATCGCTTATAATTGCGCGTGTTATTAGGGTTTATGATTTTATGTTTGCCACTTGATTTTTATGAAATAACATTAAACAAAATATGCCATTCAAACGCAAAAATAAAACAAAAAAGGTTACCAAATGCCTAAAAAATCTGCCAAAAACACCAAGACTAATTCTTTAGATTCTAGCTTAGATTTTGAAGTAAAATCTAGCCCAAAATCTAGCGATAAGGCAGAATCTAACGATATGTCTTTTGAGGAATACATAAACCAATCTTGGGGGGATTTTGCTTTGATAAAAAAACCTAAAAAAGACACTCAAAAAACCCCCAAAAAAACAACCCAACAAGATACCAACAAAGACGCAAAATCCCCCAAAACTTCACAAACCAAAGACAATGAAACAAATCACACAAAATCTATAAATCCCGCAGAATCTATGGAATCTACAAATCCTACAAATATGTCAAATACACAAAACAATGCAATTAGTCAAAATACCGATGAACTAGAGGGGCTAGATGATTTAGATGATTTTAGCGATAATATCGATAGCAGGCAGGATTTTGCGCGAGGTATCACGCCAAATCTTAGCGATATTGAGCGAGAATTTGACGGGCAAGGCATTGATGATTTTGAAGATTTGCAAGAGTTTGAGGAGAGTTTGGAGGGGGATTCTAGTCAGCCTAAGTTGCCTTATTTTACAAAGACTTCGCGACATAGATTTCATAGCGCACAAGCCATAAATGTCAAAGATAGGCTAAAAAAAGGGCTAAATACATTTATTAGCCACGAATCTTTTAGCGGGGTATTGCTGTTTTTTTGCGTGATTTTTGCTATGGGCGTGGCAAATTCCGCGTTTGCAGAAAAATATTTTGCATTTCAAGAGTTAAAACTTGGCGTGTTTTTTGGCGAGGGGCACGCAGGGATGTCGATTTTGCATTTTGTAAATGACATAGCGATGAGCTTTTTTTTCTTAATGATTGGGCTAGAGATGAAAAGAGAGATTCTCTATGGCGAGCTAGCAGGAGCAAAAAAAGTCATTTTCCCTATGCTTGCCGCGCTTGGAGGGATTGTAGTCCCCATAGGAATCTATCTGTTTTTTAATCACGGCACGCCTTCAGCTGTGGGATTTGGCGTGGCGATGAGCACGGATACGGCTTTTGCGCTTGGTGCGATACTCTTTCTAGGCAAGCGAGTGCCTCTTAGCCTAAAGGTTTTTTTGGTCACGCTTGCGGTGGTAGATGATTTGGGAGCGATTTTTGTCATAGTGATTTTTTATACGCAAAATCTGCAAATTTCTTGGCTTATCATTGCGCTTATTATTTTAGCTGTGCTGATTTATTTTAACCAACAAGATACGCGCAAAACCTCAAGTTATTTATTTTTAGGCGTGCTTTTGTGGATAGCAGTGCATAATAGCGGAATCCACGCCACCATAGCAGCCGTGCTTTTGGCGTTTTGTATCCCCGGTCGTTCAAATGTCTCTGATATTGCGCTTTTGCGATTGCGCGAAGAGCTAAAAAAAATCACGCATATCACGCAAAGCGGGCGAAACTTTTTTGAAACACAAGCAAAAAAAGAAGATATGGGAGGATTTCGCCAAACTTTAGCAAGCCTAAAGAAATTTTTTAGCTCTAAAGAAAGCGAGCGCACATTTAACATACAAGAGCAAAGTCAGCGCGTCCAAATCCTAGAATCTATCGCCAAATATTCTCACGCCGCACAAAATCCACTGCTTCAGCTACAAACATTTTTGCACCCTTTGTGTTCGTATTTTGTAGTCCCATTTTTTGCGTTTGTAAATGCAGGCGTGCGCATAGATTCTAGTATAAATTTTGATTTAGACCATATATTTTTAGGGACGATTTTGGGGCTAGTGGTGGGGAAACCCATTGGGATTTTGGTTTTTTCGTTTTTGGGTGTGAAGCTAGGAGTGGCGACTAAGCCAAATGATTTATCATTTGGACATATATTTGCCACAGGGTGTTTAGCGGGCATAGGCTTTACGATGTCTATTTTTGTGGCAAATCTAGCTTATGATCACGAAGATGCTATCATTTTATCTAAAATCTCTATTTTATATGCTTCTTCGCTAGCACTTATCATTGGGATTTGTCTTTTGTATTTTTTTACAAAGCCAAAAGAGCCTGTGTATCTGCTAGAATCTAAACGCGATTTGCCTAGTGATATTTCTAGCCCTAGCGGAGAATCTAGCGCATTTGCTATGCCAAAAGATAATGACAAAGCAAAGGATTTTGCGCTAGATTTAGCATTCACAAAAGAATCTGCCAAACATCATATAAAAGATTCTACTTCGCAAATCAATCTAAAATAATCTAAAATTATGAGATTATTTTTAAAAATTTACAAGGAAGCAAATGAAACACATAAATACAAAAAGCACAAATTTTAAGGGCATAATCCTAGCAGGGGGCTCTGGCACGAGGCTTTACCCCATCACAAAGGGCATTAGCAAGCAACTTTTGCCCGTTTTTGACAAGCCGATGATTTATTATCCGCTATCTGTGCTTATGCTAGCGGGGATTCGCGAGATACTTATCATCACTACGCCCCAAGATAGCGCAAATTTTAAGGCACTTTTGGGAGACGGAGCGGATTTTGGGGTAAATCTTAGCTATTGTGTGCAGCCTAGCCCTGATGGGCTTGCCCAAGCCTTTATTTTAGGGGAATCTTTTTTAGGCGATTCGCCCTCTTGCCTTGTGCTAGGGGATAATATCTTTTATGGTAGCGGACTGACACCCCTGCTAGAAAATGGCGTAACGGACGCACAAAATGGCTTTGCCACGATTTTTGGCTACAAGGTGCGCGACCCGCAACGCTATGGCATAGCAGAGTTTAACGCGCAAGGCGAAGTCATAGGCTTAGAGGAAAAGCCTGCCCTGCCAAAAAGCGATTATGCGGTAACGGGGCTGTATTTTTACCCACGCGGAGTGAGCAAGCTAGCAAAGCAAATAAAACCAAGTGCGCGTGGCGAGCTAGAAATCACCACGCTAAATCAAATGTATTTGCAATCAAACCGCCTAAAATGCGCGACTATGGGGAGAGGCTTTGCGTGGCTTGACACAGGGACGCACGATTCGCTATTAGAGGCGAGTAGCTTTATCCAAACCTTGCAAAAACGGCAAAATCTAAAAATCGCGTGTTTAGAGGAAATCGCCTATCTAAATGGCTGGATAGATGCGGATAAATTGCGTGAGTTGGCGAGCAAACTTGATAAAAACGACTATGGTGTGTATCTTAGCTCACTTGCAAATGCAAGATAGGCATTTTAAAATTTAAAGCGCAAAAAGGATAGCAAATGAAAAGCATACTTATCACAGGTGGGGCGGGGTTTATCGGGAGTAATTTTATCGAGCATTTTTTGCGCGAATATTTGCCAAAATGTGCGGATAAAGATAGCACGATTATCAATTTGGATTGCCTCTCTTATGCGGGGAATTTGGAGAATCTAAAAGGCGTAAAAGCGCATAAAAACTATCATTTTATAAAGGGCGATATTTGCGATAGTGTGCTAGTTAGCGAGATTTTTGCAAAGTATAATGTAACTAGCGTGATTCACTTTGCTGCTGAATCGCATGTGGATAATTCTATCGCCACGCCCGAAGTATTTATCAAAACAAATGTCTATGGCACTTGGAATCTGCTAAATTGCGCGTATAAACATTGGCTAGATTCGCCATTTTGCCACAAAAAAGGCTATGAAAACGCGCTTTTTCACCACATTAGCACCGATGAAGTCTATGGCACACTTGGGGAGAGTGGCAAATTTAGCGAAACCACCCCTTATGCGCCAAACTCGCCTTACTCTGCCTCAAAGGCATCTAGCGATATGATTGTGCGAAGCTATGCGCATACTTTTGGATTGCATTGCGTGATTACAAATTGCTCAAACAACTACGGAATGCACCAACACGATGAAAAGTTAATCCCCACCATTATCCGCAACGCGCTTTTAGGCAAAGAGATTCCCATCTATGGCGATGGCAAAAATGTGCGCGATTGGCTTTTTGTAGAAGACCATTGCGATGCGATTTGCGCGGTGTTTGCGTATGCGAGAAATAAAATCCTCGCGCTAGATTCAAATGGGGGGGGGGAATTACTAAATGAAAATCCAAAAAACAGCCCCCAAAATCAACGCATTTTTGATGAAAACAAAGTCTTTTTTGAGTGCTTTAATATCGGTGGCAACGAAGAAAAAGAAAATATTGATATTGCAAAGAAAATCTGCGCCTACTTAGATAAAAAATTGCCCAAAAAAGAAACTTACGCAAAGCAGATTCGCTTTGTCAAAGATAGGGCGGGACACGATAGGCGATATGCCATAGATTCTACCAAACTGCAAAAAACGCTAGGGTGGAAGCCAAAGCACAGCTTTGAATCTGGCATAGCAAAAACAATAGAGTGGTATATCAAAAAATATACCCAAAGCAACAAAACGGAGTATGGATAATGAAAATAAATAACTTCAACTCAGATGAAAAGATTTTGCGCTACACGGGCAAAATCGACCACTTTTACAATTCTCACAAAACTCTCATCGTAACCGAACTTGACTTAACCAACAAATGCAATCATCGCTGTCCGGGCTGCTGTGGGCATAATGAAAATAATGCCGAGCTAAACAAAGAGCAAGTAGAATCTGTGGTGCGCAATCTAAGGGCTATGGATAATAAAGGCGTGATTTTAAGCGGTGGAGGTGAGCCTACTTGTTCGCCACATTTTGAATACGCCATAAAATTGCTAAAAAACGCAGGGCAAAATATCGGGCTAAATTCACACGGAATGAATCTTAATGAACGATTAAATGAAATCATAGCGGAGAATTTGGAGTATTTTAGGATTAGCATTGATGCGGGGAGTGCGGAAATGTATGAGAAGATTCACGGAATGAAGCCAAAACACTTTGAAAAAACTTTGGCAAATATTGAGAGTTTTGCAAATACTAAGGTGCGACTTGGGAGCAAGACTAGCTTTGGCGTGGGGTTTCTCACAAGCAATATCACGCAAGGTGATATGGAATCCTTTGTAAAGTTAGTTAAAGAGAGGGGAGCAGATTTTGCGCAATTTCGCCCATTTACAGGCGATAGGCTTGATATTACAAATAAACTTTTAGAATTGCGCGAAAAATATGAGGATTCAGAATTTAAAATCGTGGCGAGCTATCAAAAATACAAAGAAATGGAAGGCTTAAATGAAGGTGCTGGGCGTGGATATGACAAATGCCACAGAATGTTTTTTTAGCACGGTGATAAGTGCGGATTTTAAGGTGTGGGCGTGTTTGCATTTTCGGCAGAGTGCGAAGCATTTTTTGGGGGATTTAGAAAAGCAGAGTTTGGAGGAGATTTGGCGTGGTGCGCGAATTAGGGAAGTGTATAATGCGATTGATTGTGCGAAATGCCCGATTTTGTGTCGCAACGATAGCTTTAATCGCACGCTTAATAAACTAAGCTTAGATATTACAAATAGTGAGTTTTTGTGAGGGCGTGAAGCAAATATTAAAAAAGTGCGATTTATTGCAATCCAAACTTTTTTTAAATTAACGCAAAGTGCATTTATAAAAAATCTGTTTTTGGCTTGGTGATTCTAGCAGGTTTTATCAGTGTGAAAAATCTAAGAAGTGCAATGCAAATAAACCTCAATCCATAACAAAAAGTTAAGTTTATTTGCATTGCTTAAAGTTGGCTATGTTGTGCTTTTACTCATCTGGTTTATCGCATTCTTGCTCGATTTTCTTAGCAACTACTTCCATTTGCCTACCATTTCCAAAATATAGCAAAAACTCTGGGTATCGCCATCCTTCCTCATAGTTTGGGTTTTTGACTACCATAGCGGTTAGATTTACGCCTATTTTGCCTACCAAAATTTCCTCCCCTAGACTATTTTTATTCCTCCAAAGTCCCGTGATTAGCGTTGGTTGTTTATCGCTCATTTAGCTCTCCTGCTAGTTTATTAAGCTATCATTATAGCCAATTTTACCCTAATCAAACGCGCTAAACTCGCTCTTTTTATAGGTTTTACACAAAAGAAAAAATTAACTTATTAGGTTGGATAAAACCAAAATCTTTTTGTTGATTTTTAGCGATTTTAGTTGTCATTGTGGAGAATAGATTCTAAGAAATATTGGGAATCTAGGCAGTCCATTTTTGGTTATCCCATAGTATTTATAAGTGATGATTGTGCCAAGTGGCGGTGGGTTTGCCCTCATTTTGTCGCTAAAACCGCTACCGATTTTAAAGCGGATTTTATCAATGGAAGTTTTTGGATTTGTAGCAGGATTTAGAGATTTTTTGGTGGCAGGCGTGTTTGTTTGTAGTGTGGATTTTGATAAGTTGGATTTTGGTAGCTCTAGGCTTTCGCAAGTGATAGAGCCTAGAGCGTTTGCGTATTTGCCTTTGCCGATATTATGCGCGATTACCACGCATTCAGCGTCTTCATAGCCTTTTAGCTTCATCGCATTTGGCGTGCGAAATCTCTCATAAGGCGCACTATTTTTGCGAATCACAATCCCCTCGCCACCGCTTTTTATGATTTCTTTTAGTTTAGAATCTAGCTCTTTTTGATTATTGATAGGTATCTGTGGGATAATATGCAGCATAGATTTTGAGGCAAAATCTATGCTAGAGTTTTGCGCTAAATGCTCGTTTTTTTCTAGCCATTTTTCTAGCACCGCTAGTCGCTCTAAAAGCGTGCAAGATTTTATTTTGCTAGAATCCATTTTTGCAAAATTCGTTTTTTTCAAATCAGTATTTGTCAAATCCATATTTAAAAAATCATCACAATTAGGCACATCAAAGATAAAATACCCCACTTTTTGCCACTCATCGCATTTGCATTGTTCGCACTCATTTTCGCCCCTGCTTACTATGCTTAGCACCTCTTCAAACCTCCCCCTATCGATAAAAAGCTCGCCATCAAGTAAAAAAGGTGGCAATCTATCTAGCCAACATTTTGGTGCGCTAAAAATCCTCCCATTCCTGCTTTTTAGATTTTCCCCATCCCAAATGGCGCGCACGCCATCTAGTTTTTCACTCATCACATAGCCCTTAAATGTGCCATTTTCTAGCAATTTTTTATCAAATTTACTAAGGGCAAAAACTTTAGAATTTTCACTAGAATTTGCATAAAAATCCGCGCTAGATTTTGCGCTAAAATCGCTACTAAAATCCACATTAGCATTTACGCTAGAATCTACAACCAAATCTAGCGCATTGCTAGAATCTGCGCTAGATTCTAAGCTAGCAAAGCTAAGCCCCACAAAGCACACAAAAATCATACAAATAAATCTAACACACATAAAAAACCTTAAAAACGCAATATTTCTAAATGATTGACAAAATCCATTACGCTCGTTTAATCCGCACGATAAATTGCTTGTCTTTGGCATTTAGCGAGATAAAGCCTTGATGGGATTGTATGATTTGGCGTGAGAGTGCTAGCCCTAAGCCATTGCCTTTTAGCTTGGTGCTGATAAATGGCTCAAAAAGTGCGCCCTCATCAAAATTTTCATCAAAAGGCTTGCCATTATCCTGTATGCTAAAAACTAGCCAATCGCCTTCTAACACTGCTTCTATGGATACTTTGCCACTTTGTGCTTCCCCCTCTTCGATCGCATCAATGGCGTTAAAAAGAAAATTTTGCAACGCAATCAACATCAAATCCCTATCAAAAAGCGCGACTTTATCGACAAACCTAAAATCAAAATCTATATCTTTGCCAAAACTATAATACGCAAGTATTTCGCGTAGTTCTTGCTCTAAAGAAGCGATTTTGTTGGGAGTTTTGTTTGCGTTTATGCCTTTTGAAAAAAGCAATGTCGCTTTGATGATTCTCTCCACGCGAAAAATGCTTTTTTGGATTTCATAAATGAGGGGCTTTTGGATTTCTGTGGCGCGATTTGCAAGCGTAGAAATAAGTAGCGAGATAGAGCCTATGGGGTTTCGTATCTCGTGTGCGAGGTGGGCAGAGATTTGCCCCATCGATGCTAGTCTATCTTGACGCTTTTGAAGCGTAATATCAGTAGCGGTAATTAGCGTGTATTGCCCCTGCTCATCAAAATCGCTTGTTTTAGAATCACTTGCTTGGACATAGGTTGTTTGGATAAGGTAGATTTTATTTTGGTAGGTGATTTCTTCTTGTGTGGGATTTTTGGTGGATTTTGGGCTAGATTTTGTGATGGTTTTGGTGCTAGATTTGGTTTTAATGTTAGGATTTGTGGCGTTTTTTGCCCCTGCTTTATGGCTTTTGCTAGAATCTGTGCTGTGTGTTTTTAGCTTTTCTAGTAGAGGATTTAAATCTTTAGCAAGCTGATTTTGATAAAAAAAACCCCCTTTAGGATTATACACCCATATCGCTTCAGGCAATGTCTCAATCACGCGTTCATACAGGGCTTTTGCGTCTTTTACCTCCCTCTCATAGCTATAAGATATGCGGATAAATTCTTCTAGCAATGCCTTAATATTTTCAGGGTTATTTTCTTTTAAAATATCACCTTGCAAAATATCGGTTTGTAGCTTCTCACTATCCAAATTTTGCAAACTAGATTCTTTGGTAGGGTTTTTTGGCATTTTTAGACTTTTAAGCGCGTTTATGTGAAATGAAAATCCTAGATTTTGCCCTGCTCTTTTAGCCAATCATATAGGGCTTTAGAATATCCAAAACCACCTGATAGTTGCCCAGCTAGCGTTTCTTTATACATACTATGATATATGTCGCTACCGGGCTCTTTTGGGAAAAGTGGGTCTTCTAGCTTTAGCGCGTTATCAAGCATAAATTTTAATAAAATCGCTTCAAACGCATCTGTTTGCTCTTTTAGTGCTTTGTCCTCTTTGCTTTGTGCGCTATGCTGCGGTGCGTTTTGTTTATCTAGCTTTTGTGTAGAATCTAGCGAGTTTTTTAGCGCGTTTGCTTTTGAGTGCAATGTCGCCTTGTTGTTTAGACTAGATTCTAGGGATTTGATTTTTAGTGCTTCGTATTGATTTAGCGCGCCTGTGCTATCTATTTTCATTGTAGTTCCTTTGGCAAACTGCTATATTACTTCTATCGGCGTGGCAATCGCCCCGCTTTGTCGCATAGCTTCCAAAATCGAAATCATATTTTTTGGGCTAGCTCCCATTTTTTGCAGAGCCTTTACCACGCTAGAAATAGTCGTGGCTTTTTCGCTCGCACTGATTACGCCAGCCCCAGCATCAAAGCTACTTGTAGAATCTAGCTGTTGGAGATTTTCGCCCTCAAGCGGTTCATTGGTGATTTTTAGCGTGATATTTCCGCTTGTAACTACCACAGGACGCACAGGAATATCTATGCCCGCTACGATTGTGCCAGATTTTTCATCGATGATGATTTTGTTTGCTTGGGAGTAGTCGATTTGGACTTCTTGGATAAGGGCTAGAAACTCCACAGGCGTTATGTCTTGGGGTTTTTGCACCTTTATCGTGCGCGAGTCGATGGCTAATGCAGTTTGCTCGCCAAAGATTTTATTTAGCGATTCTTGGATTTTTACAGCGTTTTGGAAATTGCTAGATTTTAGGCTTAGCGTGATAGAATTTTGGCTAAAAAGATTATATGGCACTTCTCGCTCGACTACCGCGCCTTGCGCTACTACCGCGCTTAGAGCATTGCTTGAAGTCCCTGTGGTAACGCCACCTTGTGCCACTGCGTAGATATTGCCATCTACGGCACTAAGCGGTGTCATCACCAAAATCCCTGATTCTAGCGATTTGGCATCGCCGATAGAAGAGATTTTGACATCTAGTCTATCGCCCTGCCTTGCAAATGGTGGCAAATCCGCCGTTACAAGCACCGCTGCGACATTTTTGGATTTTATAGATTCTGCATCGACTTTGACATTTACGCTCTCTAGCATATTTGCGATAGATTGCATTGTAAAGCGCGAGCTTGTTTTGTCCCCCGTGCCATTTAGCCCGATGACAAGCCCATAGCCGATTAGTTGGTTATTGCGCACGCCTACGACATTTGCGATTTCGCTGATTTTTTCTGCTTTAGCAGGGGTAAAAATCCCTAACGCCACTCCACCTAGCAAAATCGCTACAAACACTCTGCCCGCATAGCTTTTAATAGCATTGCCAAATATGCTTTTTAGGCATTTTGCTAGGGCTGATTTTGGCTTTGTATCTTTTGTGCTAAAGCTAGCACTACCCCTCCAATCGTCCCAAAAATTATGCAAAAATTGTCGTAAAAAAACTTGTTTTGTCCCAAAATTATCTCGCATAGATTCTCCTTAATGTGCGTTATGTGCGTTTATCTTAGATGTTCGCAATGCTTGCTAGCATTTCTTTATACAAGGTAGAAGCAAAATAGATTCCATTTAAGTAAGATTTTTATATAGATTTTGTAGTTTTTGAAGTTTGGATAATCTCAAAAGTTTTGTAACTTTATCTCATTTTTATTAGTTTTTTGAGAATATAATATTTTGGTTTTTGGATATGATTTTGCCAAAATCTTAGACGCACAAAATCACCCAAACAACTCACAACAACGACACTTCCAACCACTAAGGAGCAAAAATGAAACCCCAACAACATACGCTAAAAAAGACGCTTATTTTAGGTGCGCTTGCACTATCTTTTAGCATTTTGACACTGCAAGGGGCTGACCCAGCTACTATCATCAAACAACGATGCCAATCCTGCCACGGACCAAAAATGGAAAAACAAGCACTCGGCAAAAGCAAAATCACAAACACCCTAACCCCTGCGCAAATCAAAACCGCACTTCTAGGCTACAAGGCAAAGACGCTAAATACTTTTGGGCTAGGTGCGACTATGTGGGGGCAAGCAGCTTCTCTTAGCGCAGATGACATTGAGGCATTGTCAAAATATATCCCCACACTTAAAGGGAAATAGTCAAATTGATAGCTTTTGATTTTGCCACATTTACGCAAAGGGGGCTTTAAAGAAACGGGGGGTGCTTCTCATTGCGAGATTCTAGGCTTTTGTCAAAAAGGCTAGAATCGTGGTAATCTATCACTGCAAAAATCCAAAAAACACGCTTTTTTGACAAAATCTAATAAAATCGATTTTTACGCAAGTATTGCGATTTGTTTGCGATGACGGATTTTGTCATATTTAGGCTTTGAAAAAGCCGAAATATCTCTATTTATTTGTGTATTTTGAGATATTTTGCTACGCTTAAGTATAGTAAGCGGATAGATTGCCACGCGTGGCGTAGTTATGCTTGCAATGATGAGGCTTTTTGCTTTGCGCTTGCGTTATGCTAAATATGACAAACGCTGTAAATGCAATATTTTGCGTGTTAAGTTTTTGTGTGTCAAGTTTTTGCGCGTTTGCGCGAAATGTAGATTTGTGATAATCCACAAAATCTGTGGAATAATCCATAAAATAATGTATAAAAAAGGATTATCTAAAGATTATATAAATTTGATAAAAGATTAGATTTTATTGATTTTGCTTAGTTGCTATTAACTTTCTAAGCGATATAATCTTGCCTCTAAATTTCACATAAGGAGGCACTATGAAAGTGCAAAAAGTTTTATTAAAAAAGAGTGTCGCTATGGCGAGTATGGCGTTTTTGTTGGGGGGGCTTAGCATAGCTGCCCCTGCGCAAAAAGCTCCAAAAGAAGCAAAAGATTCTTCTAGCGGATTTTTCTTGGGCGCGGAGCTTGGGTGGATTGCTTCATTTACAAAAGAAACTACCACCGAACAAAATGCTACAACTACCACAACTACAAGCGCAAATCAATTTTCACCTGCAACGAAAATTGGTATAAAACTTGGATACACGCATTTTTTTAATAAATGGGTGGGTATAAGAGGCTATGCTAGCTATCATTATGGATTTAATGCTAGTGATTCTACAACCAACGAAACAAAAATACCACCACAAAAACTTCAATTCTTAATTCTTATCATCAAGTCGCGGGAAATGTAGAAGCTACATTTAAATTTTTTGATTTGAGTGGTGTGGGGCTAGGTGCTTATGCTGGATTAGGTGCTGGCTATGGCTCGGCAGATACAAGCTCAACTACGACTGAAGCAAATACCGCAACCACCACAAATACAAAAGTCGCAAATGGTTTTGTCCTGCCTGTAAATGCTGGGCTAGAGGTATATATGGGCAAGCACCACAATGCTAGCTTAAACTTTAGAATCCCAACTCTTGCTTATAGCAAATCTGTCGGTGCTGGCACTAATGCTGAAGGTGAAGCTACCGCACCTACTACAACCTCAATACGAAATCTCATCATTACGCTAGGATATTCTTATACATTTTAGATTTTGGATTTAATGCTAGGATTTTGCTTAGTCGTTGTTTGGCTAAGCTATCTTAGCATTATTTGCTTTGGTGCAAAGCAATGATGATAAAGCAAAATCTTAGAAAATCAAAAAAGAGCTTAAAGGTAAGGAATAACAATATCACTTATTGCGAAGTCATATCAAAATCTAATATGCAAAAAACATATAAAAACCAACTTCAAAAAATCTAAACTTTCATACAACTAATTTTGCATAAAACTAAACTTATAAAATTTAAGGTTGCAAAATCTAGGCTTACAAAAATATAATCCTGCAAAATCTAATCTTATAAAATCTAAACTCATAAAAATCTAAACTCGCGCAAAATCAAACATATACAAACTCATAAACCCCCGCAAAAACCAACCCCCCCCCAAAACTTCCTAAAATACGATTCTGCTACCTAGATTTGCTTGCACGCCTATATCTTTGTAGCTAAGCCCTGCTTTGCCACCGAGTGAAAAATTTACAAACATTCGTCTGCCTAGCTGGACTTCCCCACCTGCGCTTGCTAGGACAAATGTATTTAGATTGTCGCTTTTTTTGTAGTTTAGCGACTCTTCGCCTACAAATCGCACTTGCAGGATTTCGCCTCCTGTTACAAACATATCTTTTTGTGCGCCAACATTTACAAACCAATATGAGCCTTTATTTAGATATTGCCTTGTTTCTAGGGCTAGATTTAGCGCGATTAAATCACGCGCACTCTGTGGGGATTGGACAGCTAGATTTTGCGCTGGGGCGTTTGGATTATCAGCACTTACGATTTGTTTTGATTCTGCGTTTAGCGCACCTGTAAATATATGATAGTAGCTAACTCCCACATTTGGCTTAAATACAAATCCGCTAGATTTTAAGCTAAAGATATAGCCGTAGTTTGCATTGGCGTTTATGGTGTGTGTGTTGTATTTGTAGCTTTGGTCTAGGCTAGATAGCCATACATTTTGGCGCGTTACCAAATCCTCGCTATTCATACCAATAGTGTAGCCCACATTGACATCGATTTCGTTGTTTTTTAGCATTGTGCGGGAGTAGATACCTGTATTTACATTGTGGCTTTGGTTTTTTAGTAGGTTGGCAGTGTAGTTGCCATAGCCATAGGAGGCGACTAGCCCTAGTATGATTCCATTTTCTCCTAGCGGGATAAACCTATCATACCCCACATTTGCGCCATATAGCGTGCCATATCCACCATCGACAAAGCTAGCACTTCCTAGCGCGTTTGCCCAGAGGTTGTTATAAAACTCGTGGCGATTTGAAAATTTATACAAAAATCCAAAATCCACTCCCCCCGCATCGCTTTTTATCCCTCCGCTTGCGGCATATCGCTTTTGTGATAAAAGCTCTGCAAAGCGGTAGTTTTCCTCCTCTTTGTCGATTCTAGCGAGTTTGACTAGCCTTTGTGCTTTTGCTAAATCAGAGGCAAAGCGCACAGAAGAGGCGGCGTTTGATTTTCGCTCGGTGGATACTAGCTGCTCAAGGGTATTGTTTAGCTGTTTAGCTGTCTTTTCAAAGAAACTTAAATCATAATTTAGCATATTTGTAGCTGTCCAAGTTATGCCTTTTTGGTGCAAAGCTAGCACATCAAACCATTTGAAAATATCAGATTCTAGGTGGGTTACTTTTTTTTCTACTGCGCTATTTTTTTCTTGCTCACTCAAGTTTTTGCAACTATCTGTCGTGCAACTTGCTAATTCGCTTTGGGTAAAATCCCCTTTGCCTGCTATGGTATAGACTTTCTCGCTTGTGGGAGATTCTGTGGTGGTTTTGTTTGCGCCATCAATCGTAGTGGAAAATGAGCTATTTAGCCTTGTTTGCGTGGTTTGCTTTTCTTGCGCACCTTTTGAGATTCCGCCGATTTTTGCCACTGCTTCATCGCCACCTTTTTGCCAGATATAGTATCGTATATCATCGATGTCATAGGGGTTTTTATAATCTATGGCAGTAGCTTTTATGCCTATGGTGGAGTAGTCTGCGACTTTTTCAAATTTTAGCCCCGCTTTTTCTAGTCTCAAAAAATTATCCGCAGTGCTAGCACCAAAATCTAATCTGCTAGAATCTTTACCCCCCGCATAGATTCCAAACATTTGCTTAATGGTATTGCAATTTTCTACATTATCGGTGCAATGAAATGTGCTTGTGCTATCTTTATTTGTTAGATTATATTCTATCTCGCCCGCGTCTATGAAGCGATAAGTCTTGCCTGCTTGTATGTTGAGATTTTCTAAATTTTTGCCCGCATAAGTGATAGATAAAAACGGCTTAGTTTTATCACTGCTATCTACATTTAGCGTAACCTTGCCAAGTATGGGCGTGGTATTTACCTCATAAGCCCTAGATTTTACTTGGATTTGGCTTGTGGCATCCATAGTGATAGAACCACCACTTTGCAGAGTTAGGTTGTGAAATACCGCAGTTGAGAGGTTTGACATATTGATATTTGTTATATTGGTGTTTTGGATATTGCTTGCGTATAGTCCTGCCATAGTCCCTAAGTTTAGGTCTGTGATATTTAGTGTAGAGCCTTTGACAAAAGAGTTTGTCCCAGAGCCTCCCTCGCCATTGCTATCCGCCCCGCTCGTGCCAAAAAAGCTAAGCCTAGCGGTATTTGCTACCTCACACCAGCCCCACGGAGTAAGCCCGCATTCATCTAAAGTCATCTTATCAAAAGTGTATGTGCCACCCTCTTTTGTCCATATCTGCGTCCCTGTGCCATAAAATCCGCCATTTGTCTGCCTAGCATTTATGCGGATAGAATTTGCGCTTAGATTTTTATTTGCATTTAGATAAAACGCTGAACCTATGATATTTCCTAGCTTTGCGTTGCCTTTGACACCGCTAATATCTAGCATAGCCCCTTCCCAAGTTTGCTGCTTGGTGAGAAATGAAATCGTCCCGCTATGCTCTAGATTCCCCCCTGCTTTTATCGTCATACTATCGGGTGCGCCGATACCTGCTAGCTGATTTAGCAGGGAAATATTTGTGTTTTTTAAGTCAATATTTTGCCCCGCTTCTAGCGTTACGCGAAATCTACCTGCGGTATCGGTGGAGTTATTTATCCCACGATTTGAGTAAATCGCGCCATTTGTTTCTACTTTTATGCTTCCCCCTGCTTTGATATGTGCATAAGTGCCAAACGCGCTGATTCCGTTATTTCCTACCAATTCTAGTGTGTCAAAGGAAATATCCCCCGTAGTTGTTTTGACTTCGATTCTGCCCTCCATAGAGCCATTTAGCGCGGAGGCATTGACTTGCAATTTTGTCGTGCCTAGCTCGATTTTATCTTTTGCAAAAATTTCAATCACCCCGGGATTTACAGCCGTGCCTGCGGAGAAATCTAGATTCCCATTTCCCGTGATAGAGCCATTTTCTTTAGGTGTCCATTTAAGCACTTTTTCACCTTTTTCATTTTGAACTTCATTTTGGATATAGCCAGCCATTAGTCGTATGGCATTTCCCCGCGAAGTGATAGAAGAGCCATTGTTTAGGTTGATATTTGTGCCTGAAGTTATGCCTACTTCGCCACCAAAATCTGCGTTTGTCTTATCAAGCGTAATATCGCCATTTGTGTTAGTTAGGTGCATTTTGAAGCCATTAGAGCTAGCCTGCAAAGTAGAATCTTTAAAACTAATGCCATTTGTCGCTTTGACAAAGAAATTGCTATATTGCAAGCCTGCGTGATTTAGCTTCAAATCTAGCGAATCCGCTCTAAAGCCCCCGCTAGAGTCAAAATCTAGCTGCACGCCTCCACCTGTGCCCCACGCATTGCCCCCGCCAATCGTGCCTGTGAGATAAATATCTTTTGCGCTAAATTTGGTAGTGATATAGCCTACAAGTCCGCTCTGCCAGCCATCGCCACCAAACCAAATGTTAGAATCTGTTTTAGGGGATTTTGAGGTATTGCCAAAGATAAGTGTGCCATTTGTGTAAGTTTGACTAAAACTAGCCCCGCCAGTGCTCCAAGTGCGCGTGCTACCCACAGAGAAAATCCCTGAATTTGCGTTATTTTCGTTTTTTAAATTATAAACAGAATCCGTAATATTATTAGCATTAGAAGTGTGAGAAAGTCCGCACAGCGCAAACACAAGGGCTACGCTTAGCGTGATGGTGGATTTTGTAGTGGGTTTTGGTATATTTGTATGGAGTATAGTTTGTTTCATTATGACTCCTTAGCGTGTCGCTATCAATGTCCTGCCGTGTCTTTATGATTTTGCTTTGATTCAATATTTATCTAAAAATAATGCGATTATAACAAAAAACAAAAAACGATACATTTACCTTAGTATAACTTTCGTCTAACTTTTGGGACTGACTTTAAGCGATAAATTCTAGCATTGTTTTCTATACAAATATTATTCCTAAATTGTCATTGCCACGCATTACACAATGTCATACTTTAAGTTTTAGTCAAAATATCCAAAAAGTAGATTTTGCAAATAAGCCAAATTTGCAACATTTTGCAACATAATGTAAATTTGCACAAAAGTTTGGATACTTCGGTAGCTTTGCTTCATCAGTATGATGAATATAACGAGCGTTTTTGTCATTGCGATGGGGATAAAACCCACCCCCTAGCCCCCTCGCGCTAAGGGAGGGGGCTTATTTAGATTGCTACGCTTACTTTGCCAGCTCACAATTTATGATAAAGCAAAATCTCGCAATGATAAAAAAACATTTGCTTGCAATGGCTATAAAGCAAACGCTTGCGATGACAAAATTTTACTTTACAATAACGCCAAAACGCACAAAAACGCCAAAACGCACAAATTTTGCTTATTTGCCCTCGCTTATTAGCTTTGCATATTCGCTAGATTTTGCTTTTGGGATTGATTTTGTCGTAGGGATTGCTAGAACTTCATAGATTTTGGTTGATTCTAAAAATCTTAGCGTGATTTTATCGCCTACTTTGACTTCTTTGCTTCCTTTTGCGATTATGCCATTTATCTCTACTACGCCTAAAGCGCACATATCTTGGGCGATTTTGCGCGACTTTAGCACATTTGTAGAGTTTAGAAATTTATCGATTCTCATTTTTTCCCCTTTTGGATTTTGTTTGGATTTAGGTTTTGCTAGATTTTTGCGCATTTATTTTGCGCTTTTAGTGTCGCAAGATTTTTGCTTTATGCTTGCTTAGCTTGTAGATTTTGCTAGGCTTTGCCTCAAAAATCCCCCTAGAATTTAGCACGATAATATCGGCATTTTGCAGTGCCCACGCTAGATTAAACGGCTTGCCACTTTCATTTGCCGAAGTGCTATAAAGCCCTCCAAAATGGGATAAAAACTCCCTATGCGCATTGCTAAAATCTATATTAGAATCTAGCGTAAAATCTAGCTTTTTAGATTCTGCAACTACACGAAAACTCTCTTTATTTGGCAAAATAAAGCTTGTTTTTTTAGCATTTCGCACGATTTTTTTGGCAAAAGGTGGAATCCTAAAGCGAGATTTTAGCTCCCTAAAATCGCTTAAAGCAAGCAGTATTTTTTGATTTTGCGCACGCTTTTTTATGGCATTTAGCTTTTTGGCATTAGCGCAGAGAAATCCCGCTGTGGTGTCGCTCTGAGTCAAAAATATGGGGCAATCAAAATCTAGCTCTTTCATTTAGCACAATCCTTAAAATATAAAAAATTTGAAACATTATATCAAAACATACAAAAACACAAAATCTAAGAAATTCTAAGCAAAAAATTGATAAAATACGCGTTTTGCAAAAAATAAGGCGCAAAAATACACAACTTTTTTAAAGCGAGGTAATTATGCAATATGCGTTTATTTTCCCGGGTCAAGGCTCTCAAGCTATCGGAATGGGCAAAGATTTTTATGACAATTTTGAAGTAGCAAAAGAAATGTTTGGCATAGCTAGCGAGAAGCTAAAGCTAGATTTTGCTAAGCTACTTTTTAGCGAAAATGACTTATTAAACCAAACCCAATACACCCAGCCAGCGATTTTTTTGATAAGTCAAATTGCCCACACTATTTTGCAACAAGAATCCCCACTTTTAGCCAAATTTGCCTTAGGGCATTCGCTAGGCGAGATAAGTGCGCTATGCGTGGCATTAGGCATTGACTTTGAAGATGGGCTATATCTCACGCAAAAAAGAGGCGAGCTAATGCAAAAAACTTGCGAAAATATCGATGCAGGAATGCTTGTAGTCGTGGGGCTAGAGGACGCCAAGCTAGAGAGGGCGTGTGAAAATCTACGCAAAGATGGCAAACAAATATGGTGTGCAAACTATAATGGCGATGGGCAAGTCGTTTGCGCTGGGAAAAAGGCTGATTTAGATTTTGCTACCAATGCGCTAAAAGATTTGGGTGCTAAACGCGTATTGCTACTGCCTATGTCTGTGGCTAGCCATTGCCCATTATTAGAGCCTATGAATGCAGAATTTGAAGCGTTGCTAAAGCCAATGCTAAAAGATAGCTTTGCACTGCCTATCATCTCAAATGCCAATGCGCTACCCTATAACAACGCAAAAGACGCCCTAAAACTGCTAAGTTTGCAACTAACCTCCCCCGTGCTATACAAACAATCTATCCAAAGCATAGATAACGAAGTAGATGCCTATATCGAGCTAGGACACGGCTATGTGCTAAAAGGGCTAAACAAACGGCTAAGTCAAAAACCCACGCTAAATGTAAGCGACACAGAATCACTAAAAGCCACCATAGCCCAAATACAGCAAAATGGCTAAAATCTATCAAATGCGACAAAAAAAGCGAGTCAAAAGCGTATCTTAAGGAGCGATAAATGCACGACAAAAACGAATCTAGTATAAAATCTAATATTGCACCAAACTACCAAAAAATCGGTATCATCGGTGCTATGCAAGAAGAAATTACGCCGTTGTTAAATCTTTTTTCCACGCATACCGCGCTTGCTGTGGGGGGGAATATCTACTATGAGATTCCATACAAAAATGCCACTTTATATGTCGCATATAGCAAAATAGGCAAAGTCCATAGCGCGATGACTGCTACCACGATGATAGCGCATTTTGGCTGTGAGGCGATAATCTTTGGCGGTGTGGCAGGCGCGCTAAATCCACATCTAAAAATCGGCGATATGCTAATTGCTACCAAGCTATGCCAGCACGATGTGGATATTAGCGCGTTTGGGCATCCGCTAGGATTTATCCCTGAAAGCAAGTTATTTGTAGAATCTAGCAAGATTTTAAATGGCATAGCAAATCTTGTCGCACAAGAATATAGCGCGGAATGTGGAGTGAAAAATGGCGAAATCCTGCTAAAAGAGGGGATAATCGCTTCAGGCGATGAGTTTGTGCATAGTGCGGAGAAAAAACAATGGCTAGTGGATAATTTTGGCGCGGACGCAGTGGAGATGGAGGGTGCTAGCGTGGCGGTGGTGTGCGATAGCTTTGGCGTGCCTTTTTGTGTGTTTCGCTCTATCAGTGATAGTGCTGATGGTAGCGCGGAAGTGAGTTTTGATGAGTTTTTGGACTCAAGTGCGAAAATCTGTGCGGAGTTTGTCAAAAAAATGCTTGATAAGATTTTAAGCTAGATAGCATTTTTTCTCTTTTTGTGCAAAGCCATTTTGCACAAAGCAAAAACGCAAAAAATAACAAGACAAAAATAAGGAAAAATATGCAACAAATACAAAAAACAAGACGCATAAATAGACATTTCAATAAACATTTTCATAGACACTCCAAAAGCGCGTTTAGCCTTATTGAGCTAGTGTTTGTCATCGCTGTGGTTGGGATATTAGCAGCTATTGCTATCCCAAAGCTAAGTGCTACTCGCACCGATGCGCAATATGCTGCCATCAATAAAGACATACAGGCTATTATCTCATCTATCCAAGTAGCCGCCACCACACAGGACAATCTCGCTTCTAGTCTAAAAGGAGATTTTATAATGCGTATCGCAGGGCTATCCCCACTGCGCTGGATAGCGCAGGGAAATGGCGTGCGACTAAGCAAAGATGGCACAATCGATACGCAAAATAACTGCGTGATAATCGATGCAAGCGCGCAAACGCTAAATATAGAGATTGCCCCGCTATCTAGCTCGCCACTTTGTCAAAAACTACTAAAAGCATATCCAAACCCCCTTAGAATCAATTTGCAAGATTCACTGCTTTAGATTTTGCATAACATTTGGGTTTAGATTTTGTCGCTTAGTTTAGATTTTGCACGGGAAAAAAGCGCAATCAAAGCAGGGCATACAAAAAGCGCGTTTAGCCTTATTGAGCTAGTGTTTGTCATCGCTCTTTTGGGTGTGCTAGTCGTGGCTATCCCTAGCTTTTTACACACAAAAGAAAAATCTTGCTATGCTAAGTTAGCGCAGTCTTTGGCGATTTTACAAGAGAGATTTTCACTGCTTTATACTTCTTTTACGCTTAGTCCAACACCACTTGCAACGATGCAAGAATCTAGCTTGCATTTATTGCAAACTTCGTTGCAAAATAGCGATTTTGACAATACCAAAAACTGCCAACTAACTTTTAGCAAAAATCGTCTAATCGCAACTGCGGGAAATCAAAATACCATTTTTAGCATAACTCCAAGCGATTTTAGCGAACAGCCCGCTTTTAAGTGCAATTTCACAACAAATGCGCTTTGTCGCAAAATCTTAGAGCGAACCAAAATCCGCTAAAATCCATTAAGTGATTTTGAGCAAGCCAGAAAACGAAATGTTGGTAAATTTTTTGTAAAATTTTGGAGTAGATTTTGCTTTATATTACGATAAAAAGCCCGTGAAAAAACTAAAGCAAGACAAAAGCAAATCATTCTAGCTATTACCCATACATACGCGCTTTATGCGCCACTTCTAATCCCCACAAAAAAAGGAAAAAAATTGACACACACAAAAAAAAATATCTTAAAACTAATGGCGATAAATATAGCGATTATATGCGGATTTAGCGGGTGTTCGTTGTTTGATTTTATCCAGCGCAAAGCCACACAGGGCAACCTCCCTGCAAATGAATGGTATATCCAAAAAATCGTTGTTTTTAGTGAAAATGGTAGCGAAAATGGCGAGGAGTTTCTCTCTCCTCAAGTGCTAGCACAAAATGCGCAAGAATCACTAAAAAATGGCTTGCCACAAGAATCTAATCAGCAATCCGCTACAAGTGAGCAACATAGCCAGAATGCTAGCGAAAATAACGGCAATAATGGTAGCAACGCAAGTCAGCCAACGCCCATATATGAGCTAGCACAAATCGATAAAATCGCCACAATGGATTTTGATGCAAAAGAAAATAGGATTTCAGGGGAGAGTGGCTGTGGCTCGTATTATGCGCGGTATTCGTGGAATGATAGGACTCATTTAGAGATTATCCCGGGCAGTGCTACGCGCAAGATTTGCACGCCAAGAGAGGTTACAAGGTTTGAATTTCGCCTTGTGCGCGGACTTGATGGGGTGTTTGAAATCACGCATAAAGAGGACAAAAGCCTAATCCTAAAAAGCGAAAAAATGACAATCTACCTTTATCGCTAAAAATAATATATTTTATAGTTGTTGTTTGTTGAATAATTAAGGCTATTTTTGATTATTGATTGGTTTTTTTAGATTTTGGGCTATATTTTTTGATATGTGGTAAAAATTTTTTGGTATAAAATCCATAAACAATCAACAAATATTTTTGCAAAATCTAGCAATATTTGCAAAAATATTTTAAAAATTTTTGCAATGTTTTTTGCAAAAATCTAAACTATCATTTTTGCTAAACCCCCTAAAATACGCTATTTTAAGCCCAAAATTTAATGGTAAATCTGCATTAAATATTTAGTTAATATTAAGTAAATAATTAGTAAATATTCAGTAAATATTAAGGTTTGTTTGACTACAATGCAATTACAAATTCATTAGGCAACTATAAAATCATTAGCCACACCAAAATCTAGCTAATGATAATTGCTTAATTTAAGGAGCATACTATGTTAGACTCAAAAAAATTCATCGTGGCAGTCTCTGTCGTAGCTATCGTGTTTGTATGCGGTATATGGCTAGGATTTGCCCTCAATGACAACAAAATCGCAACCGAGCGAAAACTAACCATAAATCAGGAAATGGAAGTGCGCTCTAAAGCTGAACCAGACACATTTAAGGCAAAAATCCGCATACAAGGTAGCAACGCTTTGCGTGCGCTATCTAAGCTAAATGATGATCAAAGTGATAGTTTGGTGCAGACTTTTGAAGCAGTCTCTAGACTCATAAAGGCAAATAAAGAGATTTGCTCGGGCGGTAGCTATGGATATGCGCCAGAAGTGTATTATGAGCGCAATAGACGCAGGGTAGGTTTTAGTGCTAGCCAAGAGATTGAATGCAGTTTTGGTATTGAGCAAAAAACTTCTTATGAAAAATTGCTAAAAGCTGTGGGTGTAGAAGTGGGGCGAAATGCGTTGCTTACGCTTCCATTATTGCCTTTGCAAGCGATTGTTACCCCTGAGCAGATTGATAAAAATACCCAAGAGATGCGAACAGAATTGCTAAAAAAAGCGCAAGGCGTTGCAAAACAATATTCTAAGGCTTTGAGGCAGGAGTGCAATATCGAGGATATAAATTTCCAAGAAGTAGATAATCTAAAAGCACCAAAAGCGCAAGGCAGAAATGGCGTAATGGCGATGAGTGTAGAGCCAGCCTCTGCCAAATCCGCGCTAAATAATCGAGAGCTATCACTTCCTACGACAAAAGAGGAAGATTTGGTGCTAAATGCTAGCTTTATCATAGGCTGTATGCCAAAATAGCGATTTTGTTTGTAATCCATTCATAGCGTTAAATCCGCATAAAATGCGGATTTGCGCGTGGCTTTTTTGTCATTTTTTGCAAGTTTTTGTATTTTTTTGCAAGAGAGTCATTTGCAAAAGGTTTATAAAATCTTTTGCAAAATGCGTGTTTTATGAGCTATTCGCGCTTAGCGTTGATTTGGTTGATTTTGTGTCGCGCTTTAGTTGTGCTAGTTGCGTTTATGAAAATCCACAAAATATTGCTTTTCTACTTATCCTTATCTAGCAGTCTTGCTTTTGCTTCTATATTGCCATCACAAAGCTCAAACTCATCTCCTACTTTTAAATCACACAAAGGCTTTATATCGCCTTTTTGTGAGATTTGGGCATAGCCTGCTTTGATTTTAGATTTTGGATTTTGCCCCTGCATAGCTTGCTTTAGAGAATCTAGCAACATTTTTTTTTGTCTAAACACAACATCTAGGCTAAGATTTTGCTTAAATAAATTTAGATTTTGACTTTTTTGTCGCAAGATAGCCCAAAAAGTGGAATTTAGCAAATCTTTATGCGTAGCGATATGCGTAGCGCATTGCTTTAGCTTTGCTTCATAGCTTATGGACTCATACAATGCGGACAAATCGCGCAAAGTCGCACCTGCTTTTTGCAAAATCTTGCCAAAACTAACATCTAGGGCTTGTGATAAATCATCAAGCCTTAAAAGCCATTCTTTTTTGTCGGGCAAAATCATCTCCATACACGCGCTTGGCGTAGGAGCGCGTGCATCTGCTACAAAATCGCTAATCACAAAATCGATTTCGTGTCCTACGGCTGAGATGATGGGCGTGCGTGCGTTAAATATCGCTTCGGCTACGATTTCTTCATTAAACGCCCATAAATCCTCCATACTCCCCCCACCTCTGCTAAGCACGATTATATCAAACGCTTCACTACTTCCATAAAAACTATCAGCTAGCGCGATATTTTGAGCGATTTTGTGCTTTGCCTCTGCGCCTTGCACGAGCGTGTCAAACACCACAAAATGCACTAGATTCCACCGATTTTGCGCCACGCGGAGTATGTCTTGGAGGGCTGCGCCATTTAGCGAAGTAAGCAGGGCTATTTTTTTGGGGAATGTGGGCAGAGGTTTTTGGGCTTTGGATTTTGCAAAATAGCCTTTTGATTCTAGCGTTTTTTTTAGCTCCTCGTATTTTTGTGCTAGCTCCCCTTGCCCGCTTTGGTGCATACTCTCAACGATGATTTGGTAGCTACCTCTTGGTAGATACACGGTTAGCGTGCCTTTTAGCTCGACTTTTTCGCCATTTTGGGGGGTAAATTTTAATCCCTTAGCATTCCCTCTAAACATCACGCAAGATATGATGCTTTTTTCATCTTTTAGACTAAAATATAAATGCCCGCTACTATGCAGGGTAAAATTGCTGATTTCCCCCTCCACTACGACAGATAAAAATGTCGTTTCAATAAGAGATTTTATCTGCGCATTTAGCGCGCTTACAGAGAATGCGGGCATTGACTAAACCGATAAAATCTCTAAGGCTCTATGCGTGGCAATGCTTGCAGGGAGTCTGGGAAAATGCGCGAAAAGTCATTATAAAGTCCTAGTAGCATAAGCCCTAGTAGCAAGCTCCAGCCCGCAATCGTAATAATATAAAGCACTTGTTCGTTTATAGGCTTTTTGCTTAGCCCCTCATAAAGCGTGATGAGCATTTGCCCGCCATCAAGTGCTGGGATAGGTAGCAGGTTTAAAACCGCTAGATTTATAGAGATTAGTGCCACAAGCAAGCCAAATGCGACAAACCCGCTAGGTGCAATATCTGCCATAATATTTACAATCCCTACCACACCGCCTATCTCCCCTAGCGGAATCACTCCTAAAACTAGCTTTTTGATTCCCTCAAAAATCATCACAGAAGATTTTTTGCATTCATCAAGAGCAAATGCAACTAGCCCAAATCCACCAAACTTTTGCTCGATGACTTCGCCTAGTGGCGTTATGCCAATGATGGGGCGAGATATTTCTTCGTTAAACATATTTTTGGTTAGGGTGATTTGCGGGGCGATTTTGATTTCTAAAATCTGCTGCGTGGCATTGGAATCTTTAATTGTAGAATCATTTTTTTGAGAGATTTCGCTAGATTCTCTTTTTATCACAAAGGTTAATTCTGCTAGTTTTTTATCCCCATCTTTTATTTCTTTAGCATTTGCAATGGCTATGGCTATGTCCTCCCAAGAGTGTATTTGCTTGCCATCGATGGATAAAATCACATCGCCTTTTTGGAGTTTTGCCGCGCTTGCAGGGGAATTTTCTTTTGGGGTGTCTAGTTTTGGGGATAGTGTTTTTACCCCCATAGTGCCTACGATTAGGTATATGATAAATGCCAAAATAAAGTTAAAAAATGGTCCAGCAAATAAAATTAACATTTTTTGATACGCAGGCTTTGTGCTAAAGCTATCATTTGCGCTATCTTTTTTTAGCGGGTCTAAGTCATCTTGCCCTTTTAGCTTTACATAGCCACCTAGCGGGATAGCAGAAATCGCGTATTTGGTTTGCCCGATTTTTTTGGTCAAAATCTTTGGTCCAAACCCTATGCTAAAGACTTCTACACATACGCCAAAATATCTTGCTACGCAAAAATGCCCTAGCTCGTGAAAAAAGATTAAAAAACATAATGCTAAAAGTGCTTCTAAAAAACCCATAATGCTCCTTAAATTTGTGTTTGATAAAATGGCTATAAACTAGATTTTGCGCGTTTTTGCAAGATTTTTTAAAATCTTGTGAGAATCCACCAAGACTTCATCAAAAATCTACAAAGCCCTGTAATATTTGACCGTATAATCTATGCCAGAATATAGCGTGATAAAAGTCGCTAACCACAAAAGCACCTCACCGCCCGGGAAAAAATCCGCTAGCAAAAACGCAACCGCAGCGATTTGCACACCTGTTTTGTATTTGCCTAAATTGCTTGCTTTGATAGAAATGCTAGATTTTGTTTTGCTAGATTGTGGTTGTTTGGAGTTGGATTTTGCAGAAGCGACTACTACGCGCAAACCCGTGATAAAAAACTCCCTGCTTAAAATCATAAACACTGCCCACGCATTTGCCCTGCCAAGAAGCAATAACCCAATAAACGCGCTTAAAATTAGCATCTTATCTGCTAAAGGATCAAACACTGCGCCAAAAGTGGATTCTAAGGCAAAATTTCGCGCTATGTAGCCATCAAAAAAATCCGTAATGCTCGCTATGCAAAAAATCAAACACGCGACATAATTTGCCCAGCTTTTATCCACCCAAGATGGCAATACCAAATCACTATGTAGCAAAAAAAAGAGTAAAAAAATACTTAAGATAATGCGACTAATGGTAAGAAAATTTGGCAGAGATTTCATTTGGTTGCCTTGCTTAATTATGTGTTGTTTTATGTATTTGTGGTAGTTAGCGTTGCTAAAAAGCATAAGCGAAATCTTATCACAAGAAGTTTTAATAAGTTTTTAACTTATCCAAGAAAAACGACTCAATAAAAAACGCGACTAAAAAAAAAGACTAAAACATAGCCAAATAAACAATATGGCTATGACAATTTAATAATATTTTTTAGCTTTTATTTAGTTTTATTTAGCGTTATTTTGCTTCCACGAGGTTGCTAAATGCAGCGTCATTTGATAGCTTTGTGGCGATTTGCATAAGCGAAGTGGCTTCTTTTTGCAAATCTTTAATGGTGTATTTGTCAATAAAAGGACATAGCGTTTGTAGCTTTTTGTAAATCTTAGTAGGCATTTTTGTGCGAATTTTTTGCAGTTGAAAATGCGTGATATTTGGGAGGGTTTTAAAGATTGATTGCAAATCTTTAGTAGAAATGTTGTAGCTGTGAATGTTGTTGATTTTTTGGGATTTTTTAGATTTTGGATTTTGGTGCTTTTTTGCTTTTGTGTTTGTTTTTGCAGTTGTCATTTGTATGCCCCTTTGTTGCTAGTTTAGTTTGTGATTTTGCATTAAGCCTTTTTAAGCTGTATAAGCGGTTTTTACGCAAATTTTGACTTAAAACTTGATTAGAAAGAATATCGCTCCTAAGAGCCAACATTTTATCGTTTTGTTGCAAATGTTGCAAAAATGTCATTATAATTTCAACTTATTTTTTATTGATTTAATTAAATTTTTTGCATTTTTGCGTGAGATTTTGTAGCTAAAATTAAGGAGAATCTATGTCGCTTGCCCTAGCCCTTAAATACCGCCCACAGCTATTTTGCGACCTCATAGGACAAGAAGCGATTTCTAAAACGCTAGGAATGGCATTAGATAAAAATCGCATTGTGCACGCATATCTTTTTAGCGGGCTTAGAGGCAGTGGCAAGACAAGCTCGGCTAGGATTTTTGCGCGGGCTTTGGAATGTGAGAGGGGACCCATCTCTACGCCTTGTGGGGAATGTGATATTTGCAAGGCGACATTAGAGGGGCGAAATATCGATATTATCGAAATGGACGCTGCTTCAAATCGTAGCATTGATAATATCCGCGATTTGATTGAGCAAACCAAATACGCCCCCGCAATGGCACGATTTAAAATCTTTATCATTGATGAAGTCCATATGCTGACAAAAGAGGCTTTTAACGCATTATTAAAAACTCTTGAAGAGCCTCCGCCGTATGTGAAATTTATCCTTGCGACTACTGACCCGCTAAAACTTCCTGCTACGATTTTATCACGCACGCAACATTTTCGGTTTAAAAAGATTCCACATAGGCTTGTTGTGGCGCATTTAAAGATGATATTGCAAAAAGAAGAAGTAGGATATGATGATGGTGCGCTAGAGATTATCGCTCGCTCTGGCGGGGGGAGTTTGCGAGATACGCTAACGCTAACTGATCAAGCGATAAATTATTGCGATAAATTTTTGACGACACAGCAAGTAACCCAAATGCTAGGCGTGGTGGATCCTCAAGTGTTGAGTGATTTTTTTGGGAGTATTTTGCATAATGATGAGGAGGGGCTAAAGAAAAATTTAGAAACGCTAAGCGAATATGAATGCGAAATGATAATCGATGAAATGTTGCTTTTTCTAAAAGACGCGCTTTTTGGCGGGAATAAGGATTTTCCTTTGCTACTTTTGGATAGATTTTTAGGGATTTTATCGCGGGCAAAATCCCTGCTAAATCTAAATCCAGATGGTGGGTTTGTCCTAACGCTTATAAGCCTAAAAATGCGCGAGGCAATGAAGCTAAGAGATATAAATGAAGCGATAAATTCACTAGAAAAAACTACTTTTTCTAACAATCTAACCAAAGCAAACACGCTAGATTCTGCCACAAGCCACACGCAAAATCTAACCCAAAATATTACACAAAATAACGCGCAAAATCTAGCGCAAGAATCTATGCAAAATAAAGCTAGCAATACCCAAAATCCCCCAAATATCACAAATGATAACGAGCAAGATTTTAGCACGCAATCTATGTCAAATCCTACCCCACAAAATATAGTGCCTACAAATATGCCAAACCAAAATCTATCTAGCAACCTAGATGGCAACCTAGATAGCGCAAAATTTGATGAACTAATCAAAAAGATTTATGACCGCTCTTTTGAGTTAGGCGAAGTTTTTAGCGCGTGCGTGGAGTTTGAATGCGTGAAAGAAAATGTGCTGTATTGGAAATCTAGCCCAAATGAAAGCCAAAAAGAGCAACTAACGCGTGGATATGCCGTCATAGTCGCGCTTGCAAAAGAGATATTTGGCGAAACAATAGCGATAAAAAACACCACAAAAGATAGCAAGATAAATGATACAAATCCTAGCAAACACGAAAACAACCCACCAAATCAACCCCCAAACCAAAATCCAAATAACATAACAGAATCTACCCCAAAAGAAAATACGCAAGAATCTAACTTACAACAAGATTTTGCAAATATGGATTCTAGCAATGCGGATTTTGGCAATTTTGATTCAAGCAAATCTGTGGAATCTAATGAAGAAAACGAGACACAATCTAATGAGCTAAATGAGCCAAATAAAGCAGAATCTAACTCCAACGATTTAGCAAAATCACAGCTCCAAACTCAACAATTTTTAGCCCAAAATAAAGAGCTAATAGATAGCATAAAGCAAAATTTTGGTGCGACACAAATGCATATAAAAAATGACGAACAACCAAAAACAACATAAATGACAAACACAACACAAAATCTAGCACATAGCTATACGCAAAAAACAACGACACAAGATGTGAAAAATACCGACATTTTTTGCGCAAATGTGGCAGATATAGAATCAATCGCTAGTATGATTTTGGAGAGAGGGGAGAGGATTTTTGTATTAAGCGGTGCGGTAGGAAGTGGCAAGACTACGCTAGTGCAAGCTGTGCTATCGCTTATGCAAAAAAAGCAAAATCTACATAATAACAAAAACGCAAAAAAAAATAGCGCGAAACAAAGCGTAAAAACAAGTAGCAAAAAAAATAGTGTGGATTTTGAGGATTTTGCTTTGGTGCGTGCTAGCTCGCCTACTTTTGGGATACGAAATGAATATGGCAAAATCCATAGCCAAAATCAAGCAAATAGCATAAACTATGGCAGTGTATTTCATTATGATTTGTATCGCATAGATTTGGACTATGTGCTAGAGCTTGGGCTTTTGGAATGGCTAGATGAGGAGGGGTGGCATTTTATCGAGTGGGGGGAAGAAGCAGTGCCTTTGCTAAAGCAAAATGGCTTTGAATGCGTAGAAATCATTATTAGCGAGGATTTAGATGAGGTTTTGCAACACAACAAAAAATCACAACATATCAAAAATCTATCCCAAACCCTAACGCCAAAAGATTCTAAAAGATTTTATAGATTTTTATCATAAATGCCAAAACAGGACTAAAAAACACAAAAAACGCCACAAATTAAAACAACGCAGTTATAATAACAAGCAATTTTTGTTCTTATATACTTATTTGTTTCGCATTTTTTACAAATCATTATCAAGCATTACAAATCAATATCAAAAACCAAAAAAACCACAAAAAATACTTACAAAAAGCACTAAGGAAGGCGATGGGAGAGCATAAGCTAGAGGCAAAAGATTTAGCCAAGCATATCAAAAAAACAAAAATTGTCAATGGTATCTCTCTTTTTGTAGAAAGTGGCGAAGTAGTCGGACTTCTAGGACCAAATGGAGCGGGAAAAACTACGACTTTTTATATGATTTGCGGGCTTTTAGAGCCTAGCTCTGGGGGGGTGTATTTAGATGGGGAGGATTTATCAGCATATCCATTGCACAAAAGGGCAAATCTAGGCATAGGCTACTTGCCACAAGAATCTAGCATTTTCAAAGATTTGAGTGTGGAGGAAAATCTAGCACTAGCAGCGGAAGCGACTTTTAAAAACGCCAAAGCAGCCGCACACAAAATCGAGCAAATGTTAGAAGCATTTAACATAGAACCTATACGAAAGCGAAAAGGGCTAAGCCTAAGCGGTGGGGAGAGACGGCGTGTAGAAATCGCCCGCGCACTGATAAAAGAACCAAAGTTTATTTTACTTGATGAGCCTTTTGCAGGGGTGGATCCAATCGCTGTGATAGATATTCAAAAGATTATCCAAAAGCTTGTAGATATGGATATAGGCGTGCTTATCACCGATCACAATGTGCGTGAGACATTATCAGTATGTCAGAGAGCCTATGTGATAAAATCTGGCTCTTTGCTTGCAAGTGGAAGTGCTGATGAAATCTACCAAAACGCCCTTGTTCGCCGTTACTATCTAGGCGAACATTTTAGGGCGTAGCAAGACTTAGGGGACAAAATGGCGCAAGGAGCGATTCGCCTACGGCAAAATATCAAAGGCAAATTATCTACTACGCTTAAAAGCTGGTTGCCCATTTTGCAGGGGGATTTATCCGAAGTGGAGGAAATCCTAAAAGATTGCGCTATGCAAAATCCATTTATCAACATAAAAAATGCTAGAGAAGAGGATTTTGGCAAAATAAATAAAATAAGCAAATCTAGCAAGCAAAGCAATAGCATAGCCACAAAATCTAGCATAAGCGAGAAAATCGAGCAGCTAACTATCGCAAAAGATAGTTTCTATGAAAATCTAAAATCTCAAATTAACCCCCCGCTTTTTCCTACGGATATTTCTCAACAAATCGCATTTGATATTATTGAGGGGATTGATAGCGAGGGGTATTTTAGGGAGGATAGTGAGGTTTGTGCTAAAAGGCTTGGTGTGGAGGAAGCGGAGTATGAAAAAATCCGCGCTAGATTTTGCTATCTTGAGCCACGCGGAGTGGGGGCAAAAGATGTGCTAGAGTCATTTTGCTTTCAGCTAGAATCTAGCGGGGCAGATAATGACACTTATGAGCTTTGCACGCAAATAATCCACAATCTAAGCGCGCATACCCAATACAAAAAAAGCCCTTTTTATGAAGAGGCGATGAAAATCATACGAAGTTTTAAAAATCCCCCCGGATTAGATTTTGACTATGAGGACTCGTATAAAATCCCCGATATTTATGTGCTAGAGGAGGAGGGAAATATCATCGTAAAAAGCAATGATGAATACTACCCAATAATCGAGCTAGAGAGACAAGAATCTAGGCTTGAGACATTGCAAAACAACCGCAGTGCAAATCTCACAAACGAGGAAAAAGACACCCAAACCTACATAAAAACCAAAATCAAAGAAGCGCGCGACTTGATAGATGCCCTAGAAATGCGCAAAGCAACGATTAAAAAAGTGGGGCTTATGATAGTGGATTATCAGTATGATTTTTTTATGGGAGGGGAGATGAAGCCTATGAAGCTAAAAGATATTGCCGAAGAGCTAGGCTATGCTCCAAGCACTATTTCGCGTGCGATTTCTAATAAATATTTAGAATGTCAAAGGGGGATTTTCCCTATAAAGAGCTTTTTTACCACCGCGATTGAGGGCGATGTAAGCAATGCTTCAATCAAAGATTTTCTAAGCGAAATCATCAAAGGCGAAAATCGCAAAAAACCGCTAAGCGATTTGAAAATCCTAAAAATGATAGAGGAAAAATTTGAGCTAAAAATCGTGCGCAGGACGATAACTAAGTATCGAAAACAGCTTAATATCGCAAGCTCAAGCGAGCGCAAAAAGCTATATGAAATCGGGTATTAAATCACGCTTTATGCAAAACTATGCAAATGCTAAATACACAAAATACACAAAATACGCAAAATAACGCAGATTTTTGTCAAAATCTAAATGCTAGCACAGCAGAAATGCTAAATGATTTTTTGTCTTTGCATAATAAAGCAGATTCTAGGCTAATCAAACAGCTTGATTTGGAGGGGTTTATCTGCGATTTTAGCGCGTTTTTGGCACGAAAAAAGCCTATTTATTTGCAAGGGGATTTTGGGCTATACAAAAAGATTTTAGATGAGTTAGATTTCGCGTTTTCTAGCATATCTTTGCCTACTATCCCACGCGTAGAATCCCTAGATTTAGCATTTTTGCATTTAAGCAAAAATGGTGTTTTGCATTTAAACCAAATCTTTAACATAGCTAAGATTTTGGGATATTTTTCTTTGCTTCAAAAACACGCTCAAAAAAACCCACAAATCTCCCCACAAAGTAGCCTAAAACAATGGCTAGATAAAATCATTTTCCCGCCAAATTTACTAGAATCAATGTTAATTTTTACCCAAAAAGGCGAGATAAAAGATGGCATTTTTTCTCAAATAGATTCCATAAAATCTAATCTTAACAATGTCGCCTCACAGATAAAAACCGAGCTAACTTCGCTGCTAAATTCTCCTAAAATCGAGCCATTTTTGGTGGATAAACAAGTGCATTTTATTTATGAATGCCAATGCCTTTTGCTAAAAGCTGGATTTAGCAAAATCCTAAATGGCAATATCTTAGAGCGCACGCAAGCGGGGTATTTTTATGTCCTGCCAAGTAGCATAAAACAGCTTTATGAAAAGCAAAATTCTTTGCGTGATTTGCTTGAAGTAGAGATTGCTAAAATATGTGAAAATCTATCGATTTTGCTAAAAGGGAACTTGCATTTTTTGAGCTTTATTGATAAAGAATTTGATAAATTTGACTTACTTCAAGCGCGCATAAAATTTGCAAAAGAGCATAATTTAGATTTTATCTCACATATCTCACAAAGCCCACAAAATCCACATAAAACACACAATCAAAACAAGCATAATAAAGATTTTAGCCACGATTTTGACACAATCATTTTGCGTGATTTTTGCCACCCGATTTTATCAAATCCAAAGCCTATAAATATCACATTTGACAAAGGTGCGCTAATCCTTACAGGCGTAAATGCAGGTGGCAAAACAATGCTTCTAAAATCTATTTTAAGCGCAGCATTTTTAGCAAAACATTTCTTGCCGATGAAAATCAATCCGCACAAAAGTAAGATTCCGCATTTTAAGCGCATTTATGCCATCATATCTGATCCGCAAAATACCAAAAATGATATTTCTACTTTTGCGGGGCGTATGATAGAATTTAGCCAAAATCTAGCTAAAGAAAATATGCTTTTAGGAATCGATGAAATCGAGCTAGGCACAGACGCTGATGAGGCTAGCTCGCTTTATAAAGTCCTGCTAGATGAGTTATTAAAAAAGCACAATAAAATCGTGCTTACCACGCACCACAAACGCCTTGCTTCGCTTATGGCTGGGGATTTGCGCGTGCAAATGAGCGCGGCACTTTTTGATATTGCGCTAGGCAAGCCTTTGTTTGATTTTATGCACGGAAGTATCGGCAAAAGCTATGCCTTTGAGAGCGCGGAGCGATATGGGATTTCACCACTTTTGCTTGAGAGGGCAAGGGAGCATTATGGAGCGGACAAAGAGAGGCTAAATGAGCTAATAGAGCAATCTAGCAAACTAGAAATAGAGCTAAAATCTAAAAATGAGCAAGCTTCAAAAGAGCTAGAAAATCTAGCAAAAAAACACCAAGAATATGATGAGTTAATATTGTCATTAAAAGAGGATTTTGCAAAAAAAGAATCTAGCTTGCAAGAAGCCTATAAACAAGCTCTAGACGCGCTAAAACAGCAGGCAAATACAATGAGTGAAGCGCATAGAAATATCAATAATGCTCATAAGATTTTGGATAATTTTTATGAAAAAAATAATAATGCAAAAAATAGTAATGCAGAGCAAAATCTACATAAAAACAACGACTACAAAAAAGGCGATAGCATAAAATATAATGGCAAAAAGGGCAAAATCTTGGAGGAAAAAGATAGGCTTTTTGTAATCGAGCTAGATTCTGGTATGCGACTAAAAGTGCAAAAAAATTCTCTAAAATCGCATTCTAGGCATTTACCAAGCCATAAGCTAGAAAAAGATACAAGCCCAAATCTTATCAAAAAAGGCTATACGCTTGAGAGCGTGGCAAGGGGGGCAAGTCCTAGCCTTGATTTGCACGGATTTCGCGCAGAAGAGGCGATAGAGGCTATGGAGGATTTTATCTCGCAAAGTTTGGTGGCTGGGTTTGATGAGGTGGCGATATGCCACGGGCTAGGTGGAGGAGTGCTAGCAAAAATCACAAAAGAATTTTTAAGCAAACACCCAAAAGTAGTTAGCTTTGGCGATGCGCCCGCCAATCAAGGCGGAATGGGCGTAAAAATCGTTCGCTTGTAGGATTTGTCAATGAATTTTGCAAAAATAAATCTGCATAAAACGCGACATAATCTAGGAAAAATAACACAAACACAATGCAAAATATAGCCAAAATCTAGTAACGAGTAACCAAAAATCTATGATATTTAAGGTATATTTTATGCAGTATAGAGTAAAATCACAGCTTTATTTTTTGCAAAATTTTGTAAAAACGAGTTTGACAGATGTTGCTTTTTTGCCTTTTTTTGTTTTAGGGCGATTTTTTCTAGTAGGGACAGATGGGTGAGTGGCTGAAACCACACCCCTGCTAAGGGTGCAGATCTTAATCGGGTCTCGAGGGTTCAAATCCCTCTCTGTCCGCCATTTTTGGCTTTTTGTTCTTTGTATTTTTTTTGCTAGTTTTTTCTAGATTCAAATATCGGGGCGTAGCTCAGTCTGGTTAGAGTACTTGGTTTGGGACCAAGGGGTCGAAGGTTCGAATCCTTTCGCCCCGACCATTTGAAGTTTTTTGATTTTTTTTGTGTTGTTGATATATTGAATTTTTTGTGGTGGGTATAGCTCAGTTGGTTAGAGCATCAGTTTGTGGCACTGAGGGTCGTGGGTTCGAGCCCCATTACCCACCCCATTTACTTTTGACTTCTTGTAGATTCTTTTATACATTATCAAATTATTAGATTTTGCGTTCGTAGCTCAATTGGATAGAGCATCAGACTTCGGATCTGAGGGTTAGGGGTTCGACTCCCTTCGGGCGCACCAGCAAAAAAAGCCTTAAAGATAAAGTCTTAAAGTTTTTAGGATTTTGGTTATGACTTTGCTAGATTTTGCGCCTATAGCTCAGCTGGATAGAGCAACGGCCTTCTAAGCCGTAGGTCAGAGGTTCGAGTCCTCTTGGGCGCACCACTTTTGATATGATATTACGCTTCTTAAAACTTTTCCAAATCCTATAAACATTGCTTTATAAACGATTCAAAAAAACACCCCGCATAATACCCCCACAAAAATACCACCTAATCTTGCTTTACTTTTTTGATTTTATCTAGCACGCCATTTATGAGCTTTGTCGCATTTTCATCAGCATAGTGTTTTGCTAGTTCTAAGGCTTCATTGATTACGATTGCGGATTGCGTGCTAGTGTGGGCTATCTCATACGCACCAAGCCTTAGTATGCTTTTTTCCATTTGCCCTAGTCGCTCAAAATCCCATTCTTGCAGATTTTGCGCTAGTTCAAAATCGATCGTTTCTAAATGCTCCATAACTCCGCTAAAAAGCCCGAGCGCAAAATCTTTTTGCTTATTTTTGATTTTGCGAGATTCTAGGAAGCTAGGTGCAAAATCTTTTGTGTCTGCATTGCCACTTTGATATGCGTATAATAGCGCGATTACCGCTTCTCTAGCGTGCGTCCTAGTCGCCATTTTGTGCCTTTTTTGTGGGGGTAGATTTTGCTATGTTAAGCCAAAATTAGCCTCAAAATCTACACTTTTAATTCCGCATAAAGACTTAGCAACTCTATAAGCGAACTCATCGCTTCAAAGCCCTTATTTCCAGCTTTAGAGCCTGCCCGCTCGATTGCTTGCTCGATATTATCCGTGGTTAGCACCCCAAAGCTTACAGGCATTCCGTATTTTAAAGTCGTATTTGCTATGCCCTTTGTCGCTTCTGCACTCACATAGTCAAAATGTGGCGTCCCACCACGGATAATCGCGCCAATCGCACACACACCATCATATTTTTTGCTAGCCAAAATCCTATCAAGCACAAAAGGTAGCTCAAACGCCCCTGGTACTAAAATCAAGTCCAAATTTTTCGCATTTCCGCCGTGTCTAAGAAAGCTATCTTGCGCTCCTTCTATAAGTCTATCGGTTATGATATGGTTAAATCTAGAGCATATAATTGCGATTTTTTCACTGCCTTTAAGTAGGATTTTCCCTTCGATTTTATTCATTTTTTCTCCTTATTTTTAGTTTTTTTGAGTTTAAGTTATGGTGTTTATAGGAGTTGCAAAATCAAAATTTTACACTATTTTATTTTGATTTTATTTTGTATTTTTGCATTTTGTTAAGGCTCAAGACAACTTAAGCGGTTGATTTCTTATCATTTTTAGCAAGATTTTATACAAATCTTGCTTTTGTATTTTGACATTTCAATGCTACTGCTAGCCTTATATCTAAATTCTGTTTCTTTTAAATGAAGCAAAAAAACTCTCTTTTTTGATTCATTTAATTTAGTAAGTCTATGCTCTGCATAGCCACTTTTGCTTGTAGTTGCAAGTGAAATGAAGTAAAAAAGTTTTCGATACCATTTATGTGATTTTTACCTAACGCAAACTCATTTTTGTTATGTTTTACTCGTTAATGTGCTTTTGCCACTTTTGCTTGTAGTTGTAAGCGTAAGCGAAACAAAAAATCCACTAGCCCATCATAAGCCCCCCAATCATCATACAATTTTGCACTATAAAATTCTGTCTCATTCATATTCCTTAAATCTCGTATTATAGGCAAAAGCTCATCTGCCAAGCAATGCTTTACAATTTGGGTATAAACACAATTATTTCGTTTTAGCATACCTTCTGCTT